>CAMOXP010000055.1 GCA_946629205.1 uncultured Bacillota bacterium | reverse complement strand
AGCGGCGATGATCAGGAAGAGATATATGAAGAAATACGCAGCGCGGACTGCACGGGCGTCGACAGAGTCGTCGCAATCGGAGAGGCGCTGGATTTCAGCACCGTATGGGATCGCAAGGATTTGGTGGAGTTATTATCATGTACTTTTTTGAACGAGATGAAGACTACAAAGACAGAATAGCCTGTATCGACGATACAGGACGTGAATATACGTATCAACAGATCTGGGATCTGGGTGATGCGTTGACGGCGGACTGCAAAGGTGTCGTGGTGTTGGAATGCTCCAATGATGCGGAGAGTCTCGCACGGTATCTGGCGCTTCTGCGGAAAGGCTGTCCGGTCATCCTGATCGGGAAAGGCCTGGAGGATGATGTCAAAAAAGCGTTCCGGGAGACGTATGAAGGCGAGTATCCGGTCGACCCTTCACTGGGGCTGCTGCTGTCCACATCCGGGAGCACCGGGGACAGGAAACTGGTCCGGCTAAGCTACGACAATATCCAGGCGAACTGTGATTCCATAGTGGTGTATCTTGGCATCACGCAGGATGAGAGACCGATCACGACCCTGCCCATGGAATACACCTATGGGCTGTCAGTGCTCCATTCCCATTTAGAAGTGGGCGCAACAATTATATTGACGAACAAGACCCTGTTCCAAACTGAGTTCTGGGAGAAGGTGAGCAGGTACAACGTCACATCCATGGCAGGCGTGCCCTATACCTATGAAATGTTTGAGCGGCTCCGGCTGCGCAGCCAGGACCTGCCGCATCTGAAAACGCTGACACAGGCCGGCGGGCATCTCAGCGAGGAACTGCAGAAGAAGTACGCCCAGTGGGCGGCTGAGACAGGAAGACGGTTCTTTGTCATGTACGGACAGACGGAGGCAACGGCCCGCATGAGTTACATCCCGCCGGAAAAATGCGCAGAGAAGATCGGAAGCATCGGGATCCCGGTTCCGGGCGGGAGCATGACCATCGCTGAGGACGGAGAACTGATCTATTTCGGCGCCAATGTATCCATGGGCTACGCAAGATGCAGGGAAGACCTTGCGCTCGGCGATGTCAACGGCGGCTGTCTCAAAACAGGAGACATGGCTCGTATGGACGAAGAAGGCTACTTCTACATCACAGGACGAAAGAAGCGCTTCGTCAAGATCCAAGGCAGAAGATTCAGCCTCGACCAGGTGCAGGAGATTTTGCAGGAGGCTTTTGCATGTGATGAAATCGTTTGTACGGGAAACGACACCGATGGCATCACGGTGCATACGAGCAGCAGACAGGTTGCGGACCGAGAGGACGAGATACTGCAGCTGTTCATGGATAAATGGCAAGTCAGAGCACGGCTTGTTACAGTTCACTATCTGGATGAGATTCCGAGAAACACCTCGGGTAAGGTTCTATATTCAAAACTGTAGAGGAGAGACAAATGCAGTACAGAAAATTCAATTCTGTGGAAAGGAAAATTTCACTTCTCGGCATGGGTATTATGCGTCTGCCGAGACTGGAGAACGGCAAGGCGGATGAAGAAGAGAGCGTCAAGATGATCCGCCACGCGATCGATGAAGGAATCAACTACATCGATACAGCTTATTCCTATCACGGAGGCGACAGCGAACGCATCCTGGGCAAGGCTCTCAAAGACGGGTACCGGGAAAAGACGCTGATCGCAGACAAACTGCCTACATGGCTCATCGAAAAAGAGGAAGATATCCAGCCGATCATCGAAGAACAGTTCAAACGGCTCGATGTAGGTTTTATCGACATGTATCTGATCCACAATATCATTCCGGAAGTTTGGGAGAATTTCAAGAAATTCCACATGTTCGACCATCTGCAGAAGCTGAAAGATGAGGGCCGTATCGGACACATCGGCTTTTCGTTCCACGGGAATTACGATTTGTTTACGGAAGCAATCGATGCATACCCATGGGAATTCTGCCAGATCCAGCTCAATTATCTGGATACAGAAATACAGGCCGGACTGAAGGGCCTCGAATATGCCCGTCAGCGCGGTATCGATGTGATCATCATGGAGCCGCTGAAGGGCGGACGGCTGTCAGATAAAGTGCCGCCAAATATCCAGGAGATCTGGGACCGCGCAGTGGCTGAAGGTGTCGCGTCTGCTGACAGATCGCCTGCGGAATGGGCGTTCAGATGGGTCGCGAGCCAGCCTGGCGTATCACTGATCCTCAGCGGAATGAGCACATTCGACCAGCTGGATGAGAATATAGAGATATTCTCAAAAGCAGACATCGATCAGATGACGGAAGCCGAGCTCACAGTCTGCGCCGAAGCAGCGAAAAAGTACAACAGCATGATCAAATACCAGTGCACAGCCTGCAGATACTGTATGCCGTGTCCGCAGGAGCTGAGCATCCATATCGTGATCCGGCATCTCAACAACTGGTACGCTTTTGACAAGAATCCAAGCAGCAAACTGGAATATACGGAGTGGCTCGACAAGCACGGATCTGACTGCGTCCACTGCAAGGCGTGTGAGGCGAAGTGCCCGCAGCGGCTGCCGATTTCGGACATTATGACAGACGCTGAAGAACAGTTTGGATTTTAGAAGGAGTAGCTAAGAAGGAGTAACTAAGAAGGAGTAATTAAGAAGGAGAAACTTATGATTCTTCCGGAAGCAGTCAGGAAGCTGCAGCTCCCCAAGATGGTAAAAATCCCGCAGAACTTTCCGGATGATCATCTGGAAGATACGGCAGCGGCAGTCAGGAAGGCGGCCGCGCCTTTTGTTGCGGAGATGAATGCTGGTGCTTCAGTCGCAGTCCTCGCCGGAAGCCGCGGGATCCGGGATATCGACCTGATCGTGAGAACGGTCGTAGAGGTTCTGCTGCAGGCGGGATTGGAGCCGTTTATCATTCCGGCCATGGGAAGCCACGGCGGCGGCACGTCAGAGGGGCAGGAACAGATCCTCCGGGATTACGGCATCACCGCAGAGACCATGGGCGTTCCGATCAACTCCTCCATGGAGACAGAGATCATCGGCCAGACACCGGACGGCATCCAGGTGCATTTCTCTAAGCCGGCACTTGCGGCTGATTATGTGATTCCCGTATGCCGTGTCAAGCCCCATACGGATTTTTCCGGCCCGATCGAGAGCGGTCTGTGCAAGATGCTGACCATTGGCGGCGGCAAGCACAACGGGTGCTCTACGATTCACCGTCAGGGATTCCCGGCGCTGGCGCATCTGATTCCGGACGCTGCGCGCGTGATAATGGACGCAGTGAATGTGCCGTTCGGACTTGCCGTCATCGAGAATGCCTTTGATAAAACGCACACGGTAGAGGCTGTTCCCGGCAGCGATATCCTCACCAGAGAACCGGAGCTGCTGAAACTTGCCAAGAGCCTGATGCCGCGCATCCAATTCGATGACATCGACGTACTGATCGTCAGCCGGATCGGCAAGGATATCAGCGGGACCGGAATGGACCCGAACATCACAGGCAGAGACTCTTACGGACAGATTCCGGACGCGGTTCCGCGGATCAAACGCATCATCATCGAAGATCTGACGGAAGGAGCACACGGAAACGCCATCGGCTTCGGGGCGGCAGATTTCATTTTGCGCAAAGCCTTCGACAAGATCGATCTGGCGGCTACCTACACGAACGGCATGGCTTCCGGCAATCCGGAAGGGGCGAAGATCCCTGTGATCTGCGAGTCAGAAGAAGAGGCTGTTCGCGCGGCGATCCAGACCTGCGCAGGGACGGATATCAACAACGCCAAGATCGTGAAGATCACAGATACGCTGCATTTGTCTGAAATCGAAGTTTCAGAGAATATGCTGGAACTATTGAAATAGGTTCTTTTGAAGTAGGAGTTTTAAGAGTTTTTAAGAGTTTTAAGGTAAGAAAGGACAGGGGATATCATGCAGTACAGTAAATTCGGAGCAGTAGAGAAGGACATCTCGCTATTGGGACTTGGCGTGATGCGTCTCCCGATGGATACTGAAGGCAAAGTCGACGCGCAACATGGCATTGATCTTATCCGATACGCTGTGGATCACGGGATCAACTACATCGACACCGGGTATACATACCACGGAGGAGAAAGTGAAAGGATCATCGGCAAAGCCTTAAAAGACGGCTACAGGGAGAAAGTGCTCATCGCAGACAAACTCCCGATGTGGATGATCAAGACAAAGGAAGATGTCGTGCGGATCTTCAACGATCAGTTCGACAGGCTTGGCGTCGATCATATCGATATGTATCTGGTGCACAATGTCGTTCCGGACGCCTGGGAAACGGTGAAGAAGCTGGATATCCTTTCGTTTCTGGACGAGATGAAAGCACAGAGAAGGATCGGACATATCGGCTTTTCCTTTCATGGAGAATACGATCTGTTCACAGAAGTCATCGACGCCTATCCGTGGGAGTATTGCCAGATCCAGCTCAACTATCTGGACAAAGATGAACAGGCAACGCTGAAGGGGCTGGAATACGCCCGCGCCCGCGGCATTGATGTGATCGTCATGGAGCCTCTGAAGGGCGGTCGGATCACAGACAAGATTCCGCAAAAGGTGCAGGAAATATGGGATAAAGCTAAGAACGAAGGCATCGCACCGGCTGACAGAACTCCGGCAGAATGGGCGTTTCGCTGGGTCGCGAACCAGCCCGGCGTATCTTTGATCCTGAGCGGGATGGGATCGTACGCGCAGCTGGATGAGAACATTGCCATCTTCTCGCAGGATGATTTCAGAACAATGACGGAACAGGAATATGAGATCATTGAAGAGGTTGCCGCCTATTACAACAGCACAGTGAAATATCAATGCACCTCCTGCAGGTACTGCCTGCCTTGTCCGGCGGAAATCGAGATCCCGGAGGTCATCGGATTCGTCAACAACTGGATCTCTTTCGATCATGTTCCGAGTACAAAAACAGAGTATATCTTCGACTTTGATGCGCACGGATCAGACTGCATCAAGTGCGGACACTGCGCCGACAACTGTCCGCAGAGGCTGCCGGTCATGGACATCATGGAAGAAGCGGTGAAATGTTTCGGGAAATAATAGATAAATTGTGGTATAATCCATTCAAGTCATAAATGCTTATAAGGAGGAATGATAGAACATGTTTGAAACACTGAAATACGAAGTCAAAGACGGAATCGCGTACATCACGGTCAACAGACCGGAAGCGCTCAATGCGCTCAACAGCAAAGTCCTTGCAGAGCTCTATGATGCTTTTGCAGAATTCGATGCTGATGAGGCTGCCAGAGTAGCGATCCTGACAGGTGAGGGGAGATCCTTCGTCGCAGGTGCTGACATTGCCGAAATGGCAAAGCTCAACACCATCGAGGCAAGAGCTTTCGCAAAGGCAGGACACCGGACGATGAACTTCATTGAGAACGTCAGCAAGCCCGTCATCGCGGCTGTGAATGGTTTTGCACTGGGCGGCGGCTGTGAACTGTCTATGGCGTGCGATATCCGCATCGCATCCGCAAAGGCGAAGTTCGGACAGCCGGAAGTAGGCCTGGGACTGATCCCGGGATTCGGCGGCACCCAGAGACTCTCCAGACTGGTCGGCAAAGGCATGGCCAAGTATCTGATCTATACGGCGGATGTCATCGGCGCAGAGGAAGCAGGACGCATCGGCCTTGTTGAGAAAGTCGTAGAGCCTGAAGAACTCATGCCGACCTGCGAAGAACTGGCGAAGAAGATCATGAGCAAGGCTCCGATCGCGGTCAGCATTGCCAAGCACGCCATCAACAACGGCTACGACATGGACATGAAGTCCGCGTCAGAACTCGAAGTCAACTCCTTCGGACTGTCCTTCTCATCAGAAGACATGAAAGAGGGAACCGCGGCGTTCCTGGAGAAGAGACCGGCGGAGTTCAAGAACAAGTAATGTGTCAAAGGGACGGTTCTTTTGACACATTTTTGACCAGGATATGATGACGCGGGCTACATCATCACTATGTCCTCATCGCGTACAGTTATAACCGTTTGCTCAAAAAACAAAAGGATCTCAGACAAACTCGAGCGTCGCTCTCAATCAGTCTGAGATCTTTTTCTTTTGTGTTTTCTCTTTACGGATGACTGTAGACGCTCCTGCGGAAATCGTTCCTATGCCGCTCGCATCATCATGCGTCATCATTCATCTCCATGCGTCATCTTGCACAGAATGTGTCAAAAGAACCGTCCCTTTGACACATTTTACAGGGCGACGCCGAGGAGTACGGAGGCGATGAGCAGGTAGATGCAGGATGATACCATGTCTGTCAGGGATGAGATCATCGGGGTTGCCATGAGGGCAGGGTCGACGCCGACTTTTTTGGCGAGCATCGGAAGCATGCCGCCCAGGAGCTTGGCGAAGATGATGACCAGGATCATGGACATGGCTACGGTCAGACCGATGAGAGGGGGCTGGCCGTCAATGAGGAAGATCTTCAGGAAGTTGAATGCGCTCAGGACCACCCCGAGGATGATACTGACGCGGAACTCCTTCCAGAGGATCCGGCCTGCATCTTTCAAATCGATTTCATCGACCGAAAGACCACGGATGATCAGGGTCGCGGCTTGTGTGCCGGTATTACCGCCGGTTCCCATGAGAAGCGGCAGGTAGGCGACCAGGATGATGACCTGTGAGAGAACTTCCTCAAACTGGGCGATGAGCGATCCTGTGATCATGAGCATGACAGTCATGAACAGCAACCAGGGAAGTCTGTTCCGTACATGGCGGAAGACACCGATTTCCAGATATTCGTCGTCAGGCTCGTTGCCGACGATACCGCCCATACGCTCGATGTCCTCGGTAGCTTCTTCTTCCATGACTTCCATGATATCGTCTACGGTGACGATACCGACAAGCCGGTTTTCATTGTCGACAACTGGGACCGCCAGAAAACCGTACTTTTTGAACACTTCGGCGACCTCTTCCTGGTCGTCATATACATTGACATATACATAATCTGTGTGCATCAGATCCGAAACGAGAGTATCGTCATCAGCTGAAACAAGAGCGCTGAGAGAGACGATGCCTTTCAGTTCCCGCCCCCCGTGCTTGACGTAACAGGTGTATACGGTCTCACTACCCATGCCTTGCCGCTTGATGTGGGCCATTGCTTCAGCCACGGTCATGGTTTCCTGCAGACTGATGTAATCAGGAGTCATCAGACTTCCTGCACAGTCTTCCGGATAGTTGAGGAATATATTGATCAGCTTGCGCTCTTCGCGCGGCGTCTGGTCGAGAATCTTATCGACGATGTTGGCAGGGAGTTCCTCCAGTACGTCGATCTTATCGTCGAAGTCCATTTCATCCATGATGAACGCAATTTCCTTATCGGTGATGCCGTCGATGATCTTGACCTGATCGTCACCGGAAAGATAGGAGAATACTTCGACTGCGACATTCTTCGGAAGCATACGGAAGGCGATGATCGCCTTGTCGATGCTGACTTCATCGATGATCTCTCCCATGATATCAGCGATGTCGACTTCGTTGTAGCTGAGAAGGAGGCTTCTGGTATCAAAATAATCGCCATTACGCAAAAGCTCGAGGGCCTTTTCGGTATCCTCGTCGAACTGCTGGTTTTTCGTCTCCATATCCATAGCATTTGGATTGGGCTCTGCGTTTTCTTCCGGTTCTTCGATCGGAAGGCCGTTTTCATCAAAAGCTTCGTCGAAGACTTCGTCAAAGACTTCACGAGTATTCTTTTCGTCAGTCATGATACGTGTCCTCCTTTCCATGGAATGTGGGCATGACGCGCAGCCAGGAAGCTGTGCTCCATACTTATTCAAGTATAACAAAAGCAAAGGCAAAATCAAAGATAATTCATGCACGTTTTTTGGTATGCGTTTTCGCATATTTAATAGTGCTGAAGGGTAAATACAAGCTTGATTTACGTTGACTGAAAATTAACAAAGTGTTATCATAATTGGGCAAAGGACATTAAAATACTTTATAAATTAATTTAATTTAAAAAGAAGGAGAAACGTAAAATGTCAAACTATGTAGAAAGAGTCATTGAGCAGTGCAAGGCTAACAACCCTGGCGAAGTAGAATTCCATCAGACTGTAGAAGAAGTACTGACTTCACTGAAGCCTGTTGTAGAAC
>CAMOXP010000054.1 GCA_946629205.1 uncultured Bacillota bacterium | reverse complement strand
ATCGTAGCGCTCTTCTTCGCCTATGCAGGCTTTATGGGCGGCGCTTTCTGTAAGTACGGCGCCTTCATCGGAGACGCTTCGGAGACCTTCTTCTTCGCCGCACTGGCGGGATCCTGTTTGGGATTTCTGGTATTCAACAAGAATCCGGCGAAGGTGTTCATGGGCGATACAGGCTCCCTCGCGCTGGGCGGCGGCGTCGTAGCTGCGGCTGTAGTCCTCAAACTGGAACTGCTGCTCATCATCGCGGGAATGGTCTATGTGATCGAAGCCCTTTCGGTAGTGCTTCAGGTCACATACTTCAAGCTCACCCACGGCAAGCGGATCTTCAAAATGGCGCCGATCCATCACCACTTCGAAATGTGCGGCATGAAGGAAACACAGGTCGTCAAGATGTTCTGGGCTTTCACCGTCGCATGCTGCATGGCAGCGGCGCTGCTGATAATATAGCGATTTGACAGGAGATAAACATGAAAGACAACGAATTCAATCATAAAAACGTACTCGTCGTAGGCATGGGAAGGTCAGGCAGAGCGGCTGTCGACGCGCTGACCGAAAAAGGCGCACGCGTCAGCATTCAGGACAGCAAGCAGGCTTCGGATTTCGATCCGGCGTTCCTCGACGCTATGAATGAAAAGGGCGTGACAGAGTTTTTGGGATGCGTTCCCGAAGACATGTCTGCCTTTGACATGCTCGTCCTCTCCCCGGGCGTGCCTCCTGCTCTCGGCTTTATCGCAGATGCAAAAGCATCCGGCGTAGAGGTGATCGGAGAGCTGGAACTGGCGTACAGATTGTGCGAAGGCCAGTTTGTAGCGATCACAGGAACCAACGGGAAGACGACGACTACCACGCTGGTAGGGGAAATCTACAAGGCTGCGGGCAGAGACACGATCGTTGGAGGCAACATCGGAAACGCCATCGCAGTAGACGCTATGAATGCAGGGAAGGACAGCTGGATGATCACGGAAGTCAGCAGCTTCCAGCTGGAGACGATCCGCGACTTCAAACCTGTCGTTTCATCCATCCTGAATCTGACGCCGGATCACATGGACCGTCACGGTACCATGGAAGAGTACGGCAGAGTCAAAGCGCAGATTTTTGCAAACCAGACAGAGAACCAGTACTGCGTCCTCAATGTCGATGACCCGGCGAGCTTCGAACTGGCTGAGCGGGAAGGCTGCAAGGCGAAAGTCGCAGGCTTCAGCAGGAAGCAGGAACTGGAATTCGGGGCTTTTGCGAAAGACGGAAGGATCGTCATCAGAAACGAAGCAGGGGAAACGATCGATATCTGCGGCGTTGACGAACTGCAGATCCCGGGCTCCCACAATCTGGAGAACGCACTGGCGGCGGCGGCCATCTGCTATTTCGGCGGCATCGAGCCGGCTGTCATCGGCGAGGCCATGAGGGCTTTCAAGGGCGTGGCCCACAGGATCGAACTGTGCTGCGAGAAAAACGGGGTGCGCTTCGTGAACGATTCGAAGGGCACGAACACCGATGCAGCCATCAAGGCCATCGAGGCTATGAAGGAGAACATCATCCTCATCGCGGGCGGATATGATAAGAATGCGTCCTATGAGGAATTTATAGATGCATTCCCGGGCAGGGTCAAGGAACTGATCCTCCTGGGAAAGACAGCGCCGAAGATCAAAGCGGCGGCGGAAGCGGCAGGTTTTTCGAACATCACAATGGCTTCCGACATGGAAGAGTGTGTCGCGGCCGCATGGGAGAAGGCGCAGCCCGGCGATGTGGTATTGCTTTCACCGGCGTGCGCGAGCTGGGATATGTACGATAACTTCGAACAAAGAGGAGATCATTTCAGAGAATGCGCTCAGAAACTCTAGAAACAATCAAACAAAAGAACGGACTGATCGACCAGATCAAGGAAGTGGACTTCTGGATGCTGACTATGACCATCGCTCTGGCGATGTACGGTCTGATCATGGTGTTCAGCGCCAGCTACTATTTCTCGATCAATGAGAACGGGAATCCGTTTTACTATCTGATCCGTGACGGAATCTGGGTCGTTCTGGGAACGGCGCTCATGTGTTTCGGAATCGTTGTGGATTACAGAACGTGGAACAACAAGGTGCTGATCCTGGGGCTGCTTGGCGTCTGCTTTGCGCTGCTTTTGCTTGTGTTCACCCCGTTGGGGCATACAGCCAACAACGCGACGCGGTGGATCATGGTAGGCCCGATCACCATTATGCCGGGCGAGATCTCCAAGATGGGGATGATTTTCTTCATCGCATGGTTCTGCGCAGAAAACACGAGAAAAATACGATCGTTCACGCGTGGCATGCTCCCGATCCTGGTCGTGGCCGGCGTGTTCGCTGCGATGATCATCAAGCAGCCGAATCTGTCGACTGCCATCACGCTGGTGGGTATCGTGCTGGTCATGATGCTCGTGGCAGGCATGCGGTGGATCTACATCTTCGTGCTGACGGGCGCAGGCGTTGCAGGGACTCTGGCGCTGATCATGTTCAAAGGCGGTTTCTGGCAGGAACGGTTCGATACGTTCACGCACCCGTTCGATTACGCAGCGACAAGCGGATATCAGATCGTGCAGGGACTGCAGGCGCTGGGATCAGGCGGACTGTTCGGCGTAGGACTGGGCAAGAGCGTCACGAAGAGTCTGTATCTGCCATATCCGCATAACGACTTTATCCTGGCGATCATCGGAGAGGAAACAGGCTATCTGGGCGTGCTCCTGCTCCTGGTCATGTACACGGTCTTCATCTGGCGCGGCGCAAGCATCGCCCTCCGGTGCAGGGACGAGTTCGGACTTCTGATCGCTTCCGGCACTGTCCTTATGGTAGCGATCCAGGTGGTGCTCAATCTGCTGGTCATCACATCCTCCATGCCGGCGACCGGCGTGAACCTCCCATTCGTAAGTTACGGCGGAAACGCCTTGATGATATTCATGTTTATGGCGGGAGTGGTGCTCAATATATCGCGGCACCTTCCGAATGAGCAAATTGAAGCAATGGCGGAGGTGGCAGAATGAGAGTGATCATGACAGGCGGAGGAACCGGCGGGCATATCTATCCTGCAATTGCCATAGCAGATGAAATCAAACGGAGAGACCCGAAGGCGAAGATCCTGTTCGTGGGTGCAGAGAGAGGCCTGGAGAAGACTCTGGTTCCGAAGCGCGGCTACGATATCCGACTCATTCCCGTGGAGGGTTTCGACCGGAAACACCTTGCGAAAAATGTGAAAGTCGTGCGCAAACTCATGAAGGGAAACGCGCAGGCGAAGAAGATCATCCGGGATTTCAAGCCGGATGTTGTCGTGGGCACAGGAGGCTATGCCAGCGCTCCCATGGTCAAGACGGCACAGAAGGAGAAGATCCCGACATTCGTCCATGAACAGAACGCTTACCCGGGAGTGACCAACAAGCTCCTGGAGAAGGGCGTACGAAACGTGTTTCTTGGTTTTGCGTTGGCTGCGGAATACTTCAAGGATCAGGATAAACTGATCGTCTCGGGAAATCCTGTAAGAGACGAATTCAAAGACAAAGACAAGGCAGAGTCCCGCGCTGCGCTGGGACTCAAGGAAGACGCCTTTGTCGTTCTGGCTTTTGGCGGAAGCCAGGGAGCAGGCAGGATCAATAAGGCGATGATCAGTGTGATCCGGGCCATGAACGGACGCAGCGATGTCAGCATCGTGCTGGGCGCCGGAAGCTACTATTACGATGGCATACTGGAATCCTTCCGGGAAGAAGGGTTCGAACCGGCGGACAATATCAGGATCATCGAGTATATCGATGATATGGCGTCTTATCTGGCCGCAGCCGATCTGGTCATCAGCAGGAGCGGCGCGCTGACAGTCGCGGAGACAACCGTCAGCGGCAGACCGGCCATTTTCATCCCGTCGCCGATGGTCACGGGAAATCACCAGTATTACAACGCGCTGGCAGTCGCAGAGGCAGGCGGCGCGATCATCATCGAGGAAAAGGACCTGGAAGACGCGAAGCTGATCGCGGAGATCGAGCGACTCAGGGAAGACCCGGAAACACTGGAGCGCATGGCGGCAGCAAGCCGCGTCTGCGGACCGGACCGGGCGACGGAGATCATCTGCGACAGGATCCTGGAGGAAATCAGGCGTGACTGAGAAACCGGTTACCGACACAACTGAAAATACAGATGCAAAGGCAACGGAAGCAAAGGCAGATCAGCCGGTAAGCGAGCCGCCGCACAGCAAGCCGCACACAGAGGTCCCGTACAGTGAACCTCCGCTTAGCAAGCCGCCGCACGACGAGCCCGAACGCAGCAATCCTCCGCGCGGCAAATCCCAGCACAAACGGAAGCACAAGAAAAAACACTATCTTTTGCGCATTTTGATCGTGCTCGTGATCATAGCGGGGGCGTATCTCGTATCACAGCTGAATTATTTCAACGTGAACGGAATCGCGGTTATCGGAAACGAGGGCGTGACCGATGCGGAAGTCGTCAAGCTCTCAGAGATCAAGATGGGAGAGAGTGTGTTCAAGGTGCATCCGCTTCTGGTGCAGCACAAGATCAAGAAGAATCTGTACATCGAAAGCGTCAATGTGAACAGGAAACTGCCGGACAAGGTGGAGATCATCGTCAAGGAGCGGCCTCTGCTGGCACAGTTCCATAAGGATGCGAAGTTCGTGGTCACCGATTCCGAAGGCATGGTGCTGGACATCACGAAGAAAGAACATCAGGCGACAATCATCGAAGGCGTGACGGTCACAGGCGCGGAAAAGAAGAAAACCATCGAACTTAAGGAGACACAGGGGCTGAAGCGCGCTTTGGACCTCCTCAACACCACTGACGAGAACGACCTCTTCTTCAAGAGGGTGGTGTTCAAAGGCAGCAGGGTCGACGCTTATATCTACGATGAGCTGAAATGCGCGGGGAAATATGATAATGTCATGTCGGCCATCAAGTCCGGAACGCTCAAGAAAGTCGTCTACGATCTTTACCAGAAAGGTGAAGAAAAAGGCACAATAAATGTATATAACAATGATTATTGTTTCTTTACGCCAAAATAAAACTATGCTATACTTGCAACAGATATAACTACATTATGCGGAGGTACCCTGATGTTACAATTTGAAACGAATGACAATACATTACAGGAAATAAAAGTTATCGGTGTCGGCGGCGGCGGCTGCAACGCGATCAACAGAATGATCGAGTCCGGCATGAAGGGCGTGACTTTCATCGCGGTCAACACAGATAAGCAGGCACTGTCAAAGAACAGCGCAGAAACAAAGATCCAGATCGGTGAGAAACTGACAAAGGGACTGGGCGCAGGCGGCAATCCTGAGGTAGGCCAGAAGTCCGCGGAAGAAAACCTTGAAGATCTGGAGAAATTCGTCACCGGAGCCGACATGGTGTTCATCACCTGCGGTATGGGCGGCGGAACAGGTACCGGAGCAGCGCCGATCATTGCTAAGATCGCCAAGGATATGGGAATCCTGACGGTAGGTGTAGTAACGAAGCCGTTTAGATTCGAAGGCAGGAAGAGAGGCGAGCACGCGGAACTGGGCATTAAGTTCCTGAAGAAGTATGTAGACTCACTCGTCGTGATCCCGAACGACAAGCTCCTCGAAACCGTTGAAGAACAGACATCACTGCTGGAAGCATTCTCAATGGCAGACGATGTTCTGAAACTGGGCGTACAGTCCATCTCGGACATCATCGTAGACGACGCTCTGATCAACCTGGACTTCGCGGATGTCACAACCATCATGAAGGACAGAGGCATCGTACATATGGGCGTCGGACACGGTGCAGGCGACAACAAGCTGGACGACGCAGTACAGGGCGCTGTGAACAGCCCGCTGCTTGAGACAGAGATCAGCGGCGCCAAGGCTGTCCTGATCAACATCACAGGCGGTCTGGGACTGACCATGCTGGATGTGGACAGAGTCGCGTCACAGATCGACGAAGCAGCAGATCCGAACGCTATCATCATCCTCGGTACTTCCATCAAGGAAGAGATGAACGACGAGATCGCGGTTACAGTGATCGCTGCCGGATTCGAGAAGGGAAGAGAAGAAGCGCCGGTAATTCCGGAAAGACCTGCCATAGAAGCGCAGCCTGAACCGGTAACGAAGGCAGCTGTTCCAAGACACACAGCAGACTTCAGCAAAACGGCTGACTATGATATTCCGGACTTCCTGAAACAGAAATAGTATGAAAGATCAGCAGGTAGCCGGTTCAGCGCCGGCTACTGCTTTTTTATCACGAAGCACAGGCTTTCCGGATGAAAAGGATCAGGTCAAAGGACAATCAGACATACAAGGAAGCCCTGCGGCTTCTCAGAAAGAAATACAGAGATCAGACAAGGCTTTTCCTTCTCGAAGGTCCAAGGCCTGTTATGGATGCGCTGAAATCGGGCGCGGGTCTCGAAACAGTGTTCATCCGGGAGAGCGCGGCAGCGGAGACTGCAGGGACTGACGCAGAAGAACTGGCGGCGCTGTGCGGCAGTGCAGCAGACGGCCCGCAGTGTGTGCTCCTGGCGGATGATCTGTTCGACAAGCTGTCAGATACGGAGCATTCCCAGGGCGTGCTGGCGGCAGCGCGTAAGCCGTCCGGCGGAGCACGGAAGATCGGATCACAGTCGAAGGTCCTCATACTGGACCGGCTGCAGGATCCGGGCAACATCGGAACGATCATCAGAACGGCTGAAGCAGCAGGCTTCGGTACGCTGATCGCAATAAAGGGTACGGGAGATATATACGCACCAAAGACAGTCAGAGCAGCGGCAGGTTCACTGCTCAGAGTTGATGTTTTTGAAGGATATGAAACAGAAGAGGCCGTGAGCCTTTGCAGGCGCATGGGTCTCAGGATCATTGCCGGCGATCTGGACGGCGCCGCGGATTATACGCAGGCGGACCTGACAGGCGGGATTGCTTTTGCAATCGGCAATGAAGGCAGAGGCGTCAGCGACGAGCTGAAGGCCGCAGCCGATCTCAAAGTCAGGATCCCCATGGAGGGTGACATAGAATCATTGAACGCAGCGGTGGCCGCGGGCGTTCTCATGTATGAAGCTTACAGGCAGGAACGTGAGAGACGCGCATAGGCCGCGCAGGCGTGAAGAAAGGTAAAGGAATGCAGGACCAGTTAAACAGAATTTTGGAAGAAGCGAAGTCCCAGCTTGAGAAGGCACATGACAGGGCGCAGACAGAGGAAATCAGAGTTAAATTTCTGGGCAAAAAAGGTGAGCTGACGCAGATCCTGAGAGGGATGGGCAAGCTTAGCCCGGAAGAGAGGAAGACGACAGGGCAGAAGGCAAACGCCGTCAGAGGACAGATCGAAGAGATGCTTGAAAAGCAGTTCGAGGAGCTGAAGGCAAAGGCCAAGGAGGCCCAGTTTAAGATCGAGCGGATCGATGTGACGGAGCCGGGCAGAAAGCCGAAAATCGGCGTCAAACATCCGCTGACGATCACCATGGAAGAGATTTCAAGAGTCTTTATGAACATGGGATTCTCGATCGTCGAGGGTCCTGAAGTAGAGACTGTTTTCAATAACTTTGACGCGCTGAACGCGGCGCCGGACCATCCGGCAAGGGATATGACGGATACGTTCTACATCACTGATGATGTGCTGCTCAGAACCCAGACATCTCCGGTACAGGTCAGAACGCTCCTAAAGCAAAAGCCCCCGATCAAGGTGATCTCACCGGGCAGATGCTTCCGCTGCGATACGCCGGACGCCACCCACTCCCCGATGTTCCACCAGATCGAAGGACTGGTGGTCGATGAGGGAATTACCATGGCGGACCTGAAGGGAACGCTGGACAGCTTCGCCAAGCAGCTGTTCGGACCGGAGACAAAGACCAAGTTCCGTCCCCACCACTTCCCGTTCACAGAACCGAGCGCCGAGGTGGACGTCTCCTGCTTCAAGTGCGGGGGCAAGGGCTGCCGTGTCTGCAAGGGCTCTGGATGGATCGAGATCCTGGGCTGCGGCATGGTTCACCCGAACGTACTGAAAGTCGGCGGACTGGATACAGAGAAGTATACCGGTTTTGCGTTCGGACTGGGAGTCGAGCGTGTAGCGATGCTGAAGTACGGAGTTGACGACATCAGACTGTTCTATGAGAACGA
>CAMOXP010000053.1 GCA_946629205.1 uncultured Bacillota bacterium | reverse complement strand
AAGCAAAAGCAGCAATTACGGAGACCCATTCGGGTCTCCGTTTAATTTTAAAAACGTCTTAAAAATCATTAACAATTTGTAGTGAGCCGTTGAAAACATACCACTAAATATAGTAAAATAAAGTGATAAATTGTGCAGAAAAAACAACTGGCAAAACGAAGGAGCCGGGGGAGAAATGAACGAAGTCATTCAGTTCTTCGCGAATACATTTTCAGACTTTGGATTAACAGATGCGATCGATATTATTATCGTCACTTTTGTTGTGTATTATCTGCTCAAACTCATTCTTGAAACACGTGCGCAGCAGATCATCAAAGGCATTCTGGTGCTCGTCGCAGCAACGTTCATATCGGATGTGATGGATCTGCATACCCTGAACTGGATGTGCAAGGGGGCTTTGACTTTGGGCGCCGTCGCGGTGCTCATCGTGCTGCAGCCGGAGCTGCGCCGCGCCCTTGAATTCATGGGCAGAGGCCGGATCGTGCGAGGGATCGGAGCCGGCGACAAGGAGAACAGCAAGCGTGTCGTTAATGCGATCACAAACGCCGTCGATAAATTCAGCAATGAAAAAACCGGCGCACTGATCGTCTTTGAGCGGCAGACGATCCTCGAAGACTACGCAGAGACCGGCACGATCCTGGACGCAGCCATCACAGAACAGCTTTTGGGCAATCTCTTTTATGAGGGCGCGCCGCTCCATGACGGAGCCATTATCATCAGCGGCATGGAAATATACGCTGCCGGATGCATGCTTCCGCTCTCAAAGAATCAGACCATCAGCAAGGACCTCGGGACCCGCCACAGGGCAGGGATCGGCATCACGGAGAATTCGGACGCCGTCGTTCTCATCGTCTCTGAAGAGACGGGCATCATCAGCATGGCAGAAGACGGCAAGCTGGAGCGGTTCCTCGATACGAGAACAGTTGAGAAGAGACTGCTGGATATTTATCTCGGCGGCAGCAAGATCAGAAAGGGAATCACCAGGTTCTCAAATGCCCGCAGCGCATTCGATAAAGCGGCGGATGAATCCGCCAAGAAGAGTGAGATGATTTACGGCAAGTCAGGCTCATCCAGACGCAGAAGGGAGGATCGCAGCGATGATAAATAAAAAAGTGCTCATGCTCGTATCCCTCCTGATCGCGATCGGTCTTTGGATGTTCGTTATGGGGAATGTGGATCCTGAGGTAAGTGAGCGTGTGAACGGGATCCAGGTCGAAATGCAGGGAACGGATTCGCTGGATGATCAGGGACTGACAGCTACACTGAACAAGCCGAAGATCGTATCCGTGACCATCGAGGGCAAACGGTCTCAAATCAAGAGAGCGAAGGACAAAGGCATCAAAGCATATATCGACGTATCGACCTGTGAATACGGGAAGAACGAAACGGAAATATACATCAAGATCCCCGATAAAGCGAGGGGCGTAACAGTAGAAGAAATCTCAAGTGAGACCGCGGTGTTTACGGTCAAGTAGGAGGCAATGGTATGGGAAGCTTATTCGGAAATGGTGATGTTAGAGGCGTTGCGAATACAGAGCTGACACCGGACCTGGCGTTCAAGCTGGGCAAGGCGACAGGATACGTGCTCGGCAAAACCAAAGACAAGCCGGTGTTCCTCATCGGCAAGGACACGAGATTATCAGGCGACATGCTGGAGGACGCACTGAGTGCAGGATTCATGTCCACAGGCGCCAACGTCATCAAGGTCGGCGTGCTGCCGACGCCTGCGATCGCGTATCTGGTCAAGGCGTACGGCGCCGATGCAGGCGTTATTGTGTCGGCATCGCACAATTCGTTTGAATACAACGGGATCAAGTTCTACAACAGCGAAGGATTCAAGATGGACGACGCCTTCGAAGACGAAGTAGAAACGATTCTTTTGCGTAACATACATATGGACAGCCACGTTTCGGGAGAGGGCATCGGCAAATGCCTCGAGGTGGATGATGAAGCTGAAGAAAGATATGCCAAGTATTTGGAAGATACGATCGATGCGGACATCAAAGGCCTGAAGCTGGTCATCGACTGTGCCAACGGGTCTGCCTACAAGGTGGCGGAGAAGGTGTTTACAGATCTGGGCGCCGATGTTGTCATGATCGGAAACGAGCCGGACGGACTCAATATCAACGCCCACTGCGGCAGCACCCATCCCGAGCTCATCCAGAAACAGGTTGTGGAGAACGGAGCCTTTATGGGTTTTGCATATGATGGAGATGCGGACAGACTGATCGCTTGCGACGAGAAGGGAAACCTCATCGACGGTGACAAACTCATGTGCATCTGCGCTCATATGCTGAAAGAACGGGATGAGCTCCCCGATAACAAAGTGATCTCGACACTGATGAGCAATGTGGGATTCCATAAGTTCATGAAGAAAGAAGGATTTGAGGTCGGCATTACGGAGGTCGGCGACAGGTATGTCCTGGACAAAATGCTGGAAGACGGCGCGGTCTTCGGCGGCGAGCAGTCGGGACACATCATCTTCCTCAACCATGCGACTACAGGCGACGGGATTTTGAGCAGTCTGCAGCTTTTGCAGGCGATGATCAGCTCCGGCAAGACGGCCAGCCAGGCCAGCGAAGAGATCGAGCTCTATCCGCAGGTGCTCAAGAACGCCCGCGTCCGGATCGAGAACAAGTTCAAGTACGCCAGAGACGCAGAGGTCAATGCAGAGGTCGATCAGATCTGCGAAGAGCTCGGCGAAGAAGGCCGTGTGCTGATCAGACCGTCCAGCACGGAGCCACTCGTCCGAGTTATGATCGAGGGACAGGATATCGAAGATATCACTGCAAAAGCCCAGAAACTCGCCAGACTCATTACGAAGCGTTTCAGTTAAGGAGGGTAGTATGTGCGGAATAGTAGGATATGTAGGCACTGACCACGCCAAAGAAAAAATCATCGACGGACTGAAACGTCTGGAATACAGAGGTTACGATTCGGCAGGCATCGCCCTTCCGATCAACGGAAAAATTCAGGTGCAGAAGGCAGTCGGAGAGATCAAAAACCTGGAAGCTAAGATCGCATCTCCGGACTTCGACGCCCCGGTGGGCATTGGCCACACACGCTGGGCGACCCACGGCAAACCGACAGAGATCAACGCCCATCCGCATCTGAACGAAGAGGAGACGGTAGCCATCGTCCACAACGGGATCATCGAGAACTATCAGGAGATCCGTGAGTGGCTGGCAACTGAGTACGGTATCAAGTTCAAATCGGAGACGGACTCTGAAGTCATCGCCCACCTGATCGGGCTCTTCTATAACGGCGATCTGCTGGACGCTGTCAACAAGGCAGTGGCCGAAATGCGCGGCGCTTACGCGATCGCAGCCATCGCGGCGGACGAACCAGACAAGATCGTAGCCGTCAGAAAAGATGCGCCGCTGATCGCAGGAATCGGCGATGGATTCAACTTCATCGCTTCCGATATCCCGGCAGTCCTCAAGTATGTCCGCGATGTTTATCTCATCGAAAACAACGAGACCGTTGTCCTGACAAAGGATGAGATCGTCATCTATGACGAAAACGGCAACAAGGTCGACAGAGAAGTTTACGTTGTCAACTGGAAAGCTGATGCTGCAGACAAGGCGGACTATGACCATTACATGCTCAAGGAGATCCACGAGCAGCCGGCAGTCATCAGCGAGACGCTCATGAGCAGGCTCAATCCGGATGATTCCATCCGGCTGGATGACATCAGCCTGACCAAGGAAGACATCGACAATATCAACAAAATCTACATCGTAGCCTGCGGAACGGCTTATCACGCAGGTCTGGTCGGCAAGATGGTCATCGAAAAGATGGCGCACATTCCGGTGGAAATCGATGTGGCTTCCGAGTTCCGGTACAGAGATACCTTTATCGATGACAAGACATTGTTCATTGCGATCTCACAGTCAGGTGAGACCCTCGACACCCTGGCAGCGCTGCGCGATGCCAAGGACAGAGGGGCGCGGATCCTCAGCGTGGTCAACGCTGTAGGAAGCTCCATCGCCAGAGAGTCCCACGACGTGTTCTACACTCTGGCGGGTCCGGAGGTGGCGGTCGCTTCTACAAAAGCATACACGACCCAGCTGATCTGCATGTATCTGATCGGCCTGTATATGGGAAGCACCAAGGGCACCATCGACAAGGAATACTACAACTACATGCTGGGCGAGCTCAAAGCCCTTCCGGCGAAGGTGAACAAGGTCATCGAGAATGAGCCGGTCATCAAAGAACTGGCTGAGAGATATCACTACAGAGACAACGTCTTCTTCATCGGACGCGGACTGGACAGCGGCGTTTCTTATGAGGGCTCCCTGAAGCTCAAGGAAATCTCCTACATCCATTCCTTCGCTATTGCGGCCGGCGAACTGAAGCACGGAACCATCGCCCTGATGGATTCGGATACGCTCGTCGTTGCCCTGGCGACACAGGATAAGCTGTACGAGAAGATGGTTTCGAACATCGTCGAAGTGCAGGCTCGCGGAGCCCGCATCATCGGCCTTGCCAAGGAGGGCAAGACCGAGATCGAAAAGACCAGCGACGAAGTCATCTACATTCCGCAGTGTGCGGATGAAGTGGCGCCGGTCCTCGCGGTCGTCCCGCTCCAGATCTTCGCTTATTATGTGGCGCTCGAGAAGGGCTGCAACATCGACAAGCCGAAGAACCTGGCCAAGTCCGTTACGGTGGAATAGTAGAATATGAACGCAGGAGTGCGGCGGATCACAGTATCCGCCGCGTGTTATAAATGCAGAATTATTTCGACTGCAGGAAACTACAGGAGGAGTTTGGATGAACACAACTGAAATACTCAGCTGTTTCTTATTGGACAGCAAGCCCGTCAGCTGTGAACCTTATGGGAACGGACACATCAACAGCACGTTCCTAGTCACGACCGAAAAGGGCAGCCGTTACATTCTCCAGAGGCTGAACGAAGAAGCCTTCAAGGATGTTCCCGCATTGATGGAGAACATTTCCGGCATAGCGCAGTTCCTTGAAGCAAAAGCAAAAGCATCCGGCGGCGTCTGCCACGTGCTCCCGCCGGTGCAGACGAAGGATGGACTGACGTATGTGCACGTCACGGAGGGTCCGGATTCGTGCGGCGATGCGGATGCTGCCGGCGATGCCGGTGAGGGTGCTCCCGGAGACGCGGGTTCCGGTGCGGACGCCGCCCCCGGTTACTACCGGGTGACGCCTTTTGCGGAGCATTCCATCTGCCTCGAAAAGCCTGAATCCGACGAGGACTTTTATCGGTGCGCGGTTGCTTTTGGAACATTCATCTCCGAGCTGGCGGACTATCCCGCGGAGACGCTCCACGAGACGATCCCGAACTTCCACAATACACCGGACCGGTACAGGATCCTTCATGAGACTCTGGAGCGGGCAAGGAAGGATCCGGCCTTGACGCAGAGAGTGATGGATGCAGCCGGAGAGATTGCTTTTGCAATGGAGCGCGAAGCAAGCGCAGGGAAGCTGCAGCAGCTCAGAGACGCAGGCGACTTGCCGACGCGGGTCACCCACAACGACACGAAGCTGAACAACGTGCTTCTCGATGAAGACAGCCGGTCGCTGCTGTACGTGATCGACCTCGACACCGTCATGCCGGGATTGTCCCTTTATGACTACGGCGACTGCATCCGCTTCGGCGCGGCCACAGCGGCGGAGGACGAACAGGATCTTTCGAAGATCCACTGCGACCTGCACCTCTTCGAAGTCTTTACGCGCGGTTTTCTGGAAAGTTGCAAAGACCTCACAGACCTGGAAATCGAACTTTTGCCGGAAGGCGCACGCACGATCACACTGGAGCTGGGCGTCAGATTTCTGACTGACTGGCTGGATGGAGATAAATATTTCGCCACGAAGTATCCGGGGCATAATCTGGACAGATGCCGGGCGCAGTTCGCCCTCGCCGCGGATATGGAAGCTAACATGGAGAAGATGAAGGAGATCGTAAATGAATTATCTGGGAATTGATTTAAACATCCGAAACCTGCCGGACCTCGACCAGGATTTCATCCCGATGGGGCCGTGGATGATCGAGTATGAGAAGGAAGCAACCCGGCCGGTCGGCATTGCCATCGAGCGTGAAGAAGGCAAGGTCACAGTCTTTGAAACGAAGCTTCGGGACACTTCATTTGAAGAAGCGAACCTGCGCTATCTGGAGCGGTACATCAAGTTCTGCCTCTGGAGCGTGGGCGGCTGGAAGGTGACCGTATGCGGCTGCGATGAAGAGGCGGCCCGCGTGCGTGAAGAGTATGTGCTCGGCGGCCCGCGCGATTTCGACGTGAACTTTATGATGAATACCTATGAGCGTCCCTTTGAGTTTGAAATCTGTGCGCCGGACGAATTGCCGGCCGCAAACGATACGGACAAATCCGTCGGCGGACATTTGGAAGGCTGCAGGATCGGCTTCGACGCAGGCGGTTCCGACCGCAAAGTCTCTGCTGTCATCGACGGTGAGTCGGTCTACTCAGAGGAAGTCGTCTGGCATCCGAAACTTTCAGAAGACATTTCCTATCAGTATGACGGCATCGTCGACTCCTTCAAGACAGCGGCGTCAAAGATGCCTCGTGTTGACGGCATCGGCGTGTCGACAGCGGGCGTACTGATCGGAAACGCGCCCATGGTCTCCAGCATCTTTTTGAAGATTTCGCGGGACAACTGGGATGAGGTTAAGACCGTCTATGACAGAGCGGCAAAGGAGATCGGCGATGTTCCGATCGTCGTCGCCAATGACGGCGATGTCACTGCCCTCGCGGGCGCTATGAGTATGGATGTGGCGCCGGTCATGGGCATTGCCATGGGCACAAGCGAAGCAGGCGGCTACGTCAACGCAGACCGGAACGTTCTCGGATGGTTCAACGAACTGGCCTTCGCGCCGGTGGATCTGAATGAGAATTCCATGGCGGATCCGTGGTCCGGCGATACAGGCGTCGGCGCGACGTATTTCTCGCAGGATTCCGTTATTAAACTAGCACCCGCTGCGGGGATCCCGCTGGATGAATCTTTGGCGCCGGCTGAGAAACTCAAAGTCGTCCAGAACATTCTGGAAGGTGTGGATGTAGATGTGGACGCTGTGGATCAAGTGGAGAACGATCTGAAACTTGCCGGTGCAGTTTATATCTTCAAGTCCATCGGCTGCTATCTGGCACACACCCTTGTGCTCTACGGACTCTTCTATGATTTGAAGTACGTCCTGATTCTGGGACGCGTCGCGTCCGGCGAGGGCGGCGAGATCCTGGTAGAGGAGTGCAACCGGGTATTGGCCAACGAATATCCGGAACTGTACGACAAGATCACTGTCATGCTGCCGGATGAAAAAATGAGAAGGGTGGGACAGTCAGTGGCTGCCGCCAGCCTTCCGGAGGTTACGCTGTAACGGCGGATTTGGTTACACCACAACGGCGGAGGTGAAATAACATGATTTACAGAAATGCATTGGTTTTTATAGACGGACACTTTAGAGTCTGTGATTTCGAAGTGCTCGACGGCAAGTTCGCAGCGCTCGGCAATCCCTATCTGCCGTCCCACGAAGATGAAGTCGATCTGGACGGACACTGCGTGATCCCGGGACTTGTGGACGTGCACACCCATGGCAGCATGAACGCGGACTTTTCCGATGGAGACTACGAGGGTCTGAAGTCCATGGCGGCTTACCTGGCATCGTCCGGCGTGACATCGTTCGCCCCGGCGGGCATGACCCTGCCCTATGAAACCCTGGCGGCTGCTTTTGCAACAGGCAAACGCCTGCATGACGAAGCGCCTGCAGGCTGCGCACGGCTCATGGGCATCCACATGGAGGGCCCGTTCTTCTCCGAGAAGAAAAAGGGTGCGCAGAACGGCGCGTACCTCAGGGATCCTGACTTCGACGCGTTCAAGAAATTATTTGACGGCTGCGGCGGTCTTGTAAGGATCGTCGACGTCGCACCGGAGCTGCCCGGTGCGGTGGATTTTGCACGGAAGGCGTCCGAGATCACGACGGTGTCCATCGCGCACACCGACGCGACCTATGAGGAGGCTTGCGCAGTGCTTGACGCGGGCGCATCTCATCTGACCCACCTGTACAACGCCATGCCGCCGATCCACCACAGAAAGCCAGGCGTCATCGGCGCAGGATCAGAGCGGGACGGCGGAGTGGACGGCTGTGCCGGAGGTGT
>CAMOXP010000052.1 GCA_946629205.1 uncultured Bacillota bacterium | reverse complement strand
CTTTGGTGGTTGGCACGAAACATGAGGGGCGTAATAACGCGTTCGCGCGGAATTTTATGCCCCTTCTTAGTCATTCCTCAGAATTTGCGGCAAAGTGGAAAATCCTCTGCGCCGCGCATCTGGAGGAGGGGATACGCGAACCTGTTAAGCTGTACGAATACAGAAACAGGTTCTATGTCGAAGAAGGCAACAAGAGAGTCAGTGTGCTGAAGTATTTCGAGGCCGACAGCATCGACGCCTATGTGATCAGGGTACCTTCTGCACAGGACGGCACGAAAGAAGCGGAACTGTACGAAGCATTTCTCGAATTCTTCGACTGGAGCGGGCTCAGAACGGTCGAGTTCTCCGAGCCCGATTGCTATAGACAGCTGCAGGAAGCCTTAGGCAAAAGACCGGGCGAGGCCTGGACGGAAGAAGAACGCAGCGATTTTCTTTCTTTTTATTACTACTTTCATAAAGAATATGTTAGTATCGGGAAGGGAGAAACACTCAGGTCGCTTTGCGATGACATGCTGGCTTTTATCGAAATGCATGGCTATCATGATGTCTTTGATTTAAGTCAGCGGCAGCTGAGGGACCTGCTCCGTCAGCCGGTAAGGAAAACGATGAAGATCCTGGCCGTAGCAGACGATGAATCGAAATATTACTACGAATATTATACTCCGGGGAAACTGGATGGAATCGATCTGATCCTGGCCTGCGGAGATTTACATAAGGTCTATCTGGAATTTTTAACGACAATGGCAAGCTGTCCGGTCTTGTACGTGCGCGGCAACCATGACGACATACTTCTGGAAGACCCGCCGGGCGGATGCATCTGCATCGAAGATACGGTGTTTGAATACTACGGCCTTCGCATCGCAGGGCTGGGAGGTTCCTTCAAATACCGCGAAGGCAAAAATATGTTTACGGAAGAAGAAATGGGAAAACGCGTGCGAAAGCTCGGGAAGAAGATCCGCAAAAGCAACGGGATCGACATCCTGGTGACTCACGCGCCGGCGAGGGGCGTGAACGATTTCGATTCGATCTCCCACCGGGGGTTCGAGGCGTTTAACCAGTTTATTGAGAAATACCATCCGGCGTATTTCGTCCACGGACATATCCATAAGAACTATGGGGTCCATATACCGCAGAGAAGCGATTATAACGGGACAACCATTATCAACGCATATGAACATTGTATATTTCATGTGTAGGAAATATTTCACGTATAGGAGGCAGTCATCATGACGCAGATCGTGACACTGGGCGAGGTCCTCATCGACCTGACCCAGACAGGAACAGACGAAAAAGGGATACCGCAGTTTGCTGCGTTCCCCGGCGGCGCACCGGCCAATGTTGCGGTCGCTGCATCGCGGCTTGGAGCAAAAGCAGGATTCATCGGGAAGATCGGAGGCGACGCCTTCGGCGCGCAGCTTCGCGGAACGCTGGAAACAGACCACGTGGATACATCGTTTCTGTTTGAGGCAGAGGACGTACCGACAACGCTGGCCATCGTTTCCGTCGACGCCGGCGGCGAGCGGAATTTCTCGTTTTACAGAGATCCTGGCGCAGATACACAGCTGACGGAAGAAGAGGCGACCGCATTCTTAGGCGGCGGGCTGCCGCTCATACTGCATTTCGGGTCGCTGAGCCTGACCACGGAACCATCCAGAAGCGCGGCGCTTGCGGCTGCGCAGGGCGCGCGTGAAAAGGGTGTTCTGATCAGTTATGATCCGAACTACAGAGCGGCGCTCTGGGACAATGAAGCGGAAGCAGTCCGCTGGATGAAGGGACCTTTGGGGATGGTCGATATCCTGAAAATATCCGATGAGGAACTGCTGCTCCTGACAGATACGGATGATTTGGAAGAAGGAAGCAGAAGACTCGGGGAGTACGGGATCAGTTTGATTATGATCACCCTCGGCAGCAAGGGCGTATTCTACCGCTGCCGGGCGGCTGAAGGCGAAGATGATCTGCGCGGCATTGTACCTGCAGAGAAGGTATCTGTGTGCGATACGAACGGCGCGGGGGACACCTTCCTGGGAGCCATGCTGGCACAGATCGCGGACAGCGGAAGCATCCCTGCCCAAAGCGCGCAGCTGGAAACATTCCTGACGTACGCGAACCGCGCGGCGGCGCTGACCTGTTCCAGAGCCGGAGCGATCCCGGCAATGCCGACTGCAGAAGAACTCGGAGAATAAGAGAAATGAACGAACCAACCAAAGCACAACTGATCGATGAGCTGAAATGGCTGTACATGGAGCTCTATAAAGACGAGGAAGCCTTTGCCTATTTCCTGGAGGTGCTGAAGAAGAATGCACATGAACGCAGGGCGTCTCTGCGCGCGCTGGATGAGGCGCGGAGCGAGGATCGGGACTGGTACAAGTCCAGCGATCTGCTCGGCATGATGCTGTACGTACAGAACTTCGGCGGCAACTTGAAGGAAGTGCAGAAGCATCTGCCCTATCTGGAAGAATGCGGCGTCAATTACCTGCACCTCATGCCCCTGCTGGACTCCATAAAAGGCAAAAGCGACGGCGGATATGCCGTGGCGGATTTCCGGAAGGTCCGGCCGAAACTGGGGACGATGGAGGATCTGGAATCTCTGGCAGACGCCTGTCATGAAAAAGGGATCGCCCTCTGTTTTGACTTTGTTCTGAACCACACCAGCGATGAACATGCGTGGGCAAAAGCTGCAAAAGCCGGCGACAAGGCTGCGCAGGACCGGTTCTTTGTCTACGATTCCTGGGATATCCCGAACCAGTTTGAGAAAACCGTGCCGCAGGTGTTTCCAACGACGGCGCCGGGGAATTTCACTTGGTGCGAGGAAATGCAGAAAGTCGTTATGACTTGTTTCCACGACTACCAGTGGGATCTGAATTATGCGAATCCGATGGTCTTCAATGATATGACGGATAATCTTTTGTTCCTGGCAAACCGGGGAATGGATGTGATCCGGCTCGATGCGATCCCGTACATCTGGAAAGAGCTCGGTACAAACTGCAGGAATCTCCCGCAGGTGCACACGCTGGTACGCATGATGCACCTGGCGTGCCAGATCGTCTGTCCGGGCGTCGCGCTTCTGGGCGAAGTCGTCATGGAACCGCGCGAGGTGGTTCCGTACTTCGGACCGGAGGAAAAGCCGGAATGCGACATTCTGTACAATGTGACGACCATGTGCACGACGTGGCACACACTGGCGACACGGGATGTCAGGCTTTTGCAGTACCAGATGGAGCAGGTCTGCAGGCTGCCGGAGAACAGTTTCTTTCAGAATTATCTCCGCTGCCACGACGATATCGGCTGGGGGCTGGACTATCATTATCTGGGGCAGTTCGGAATTGGAGAGGAACCGCACAAGCGCTATCTGAACGACTGGTTCAGCGGGAACTGGCCGGGAAGCTGGGCACGCGGGGAACTCTATAATAACGCGGAGTCTCTGGGCGACGCCAGAGCGTGCGGGACGACAGCGTCACTGTGCGGTCTGGAGTGCGGGATCCTGGAAGCGCTGGACAACAAAGGCGACGCTTCACTGAAACGCGGTCTTGCCTGTGATCTGATGATGCACGCCTGGATGTTCACCCAGACAGGGATCCCGGTGATCTACAGCGGCGACGAGATCGGACAGCTCAATGATTACAGCTATCACGATGATCCGGCCCACTGTGAAGACAGCCGGTATGTGCACCGGGGCAAATTCGATTTCGCGCTGGCAGAGAAGAGGTTTGAAGAGGGCACGATGCAGCAGGTTCTCTTTGACGGGCTGCAGAAGCTGAAGAACACGAGGGCGGAGTACGACGCCTTCCGCAGCGACGCGGATGTGTTTGTGTATTATACAGGCAATGACAATGTCATGGGGCTGCTCCGCAGATACGGAGAGCAGACGCTGATTTGTCTGTTCAACTTCTCGGAGCATCCGGCTGAAGTGAAACTGCATGGAACTGCGTGGAAGGATATCCTGAGCGGAGAGGAAATCAGCGCCTCCGGCGACGGAACCGCCTTGATTCCGTTCAACGGATACGGCTTCTATTGGCTGCTGGAAGAGGATAATTAGATCAAGATAGATGAATCAGAAAAGATGAATCAGGACAGACTGAAACAAACAATAGAAGAAATCTATGGAAGAGACGCCGCGGAAGCGCAGATGAGGCGATATGCCCATTTGACAGCACGGTTCACGGAAGAATTCGGAACGTGTGAGCCGCGGCTTTTCCGCGCGCCCGGACGGACTGAGATCGGAGGCAATCACACGGACCACCAGCACGGGCAGGTTCTGGCGGCGGCAATCGATCTGGATATCGCTGCGGCAGCTGCGCCGGCAGATGATGGAATAATCTGCGTTTTTTCCGAAGGGTTCGGAAGAATCGAGATAGATCTGAAACGGCCGTATACGGATGAGGAAAAAGCAGCAGAGCAGGGCGCTGCCGCAGCTTTGGTGCGCGGCGTGGCAGAGGAGATGAAACAGCGCGGATACTGCGTCGGCGGATTCAACGCCTACGCGGCCGGCAATGTACCGGAAGGCTCCGGACTATCATCCTCAGCGGCTTTCGAGGTGCTGATTGGTGTGATTATCAGCGGGCTCTTTAATGACGGCAGCATCCCACCGGAAGAAATCGCGCATATTTCGCAGACTGCAGAAAACGACTACTACGGCAAACCTTGCGGGCTCATGGATCAGATGGCCAGCGCCACAGGAGGGCTGTGCAGGATCGATTTCCATGATCCGGCGTCGCCTGCCGTGGAAAAACTGGCGATGGATTTCCGGGAGATGGGATACCGCATCTGCATCACGAACACACATGGTTCCCATGCGGGACATACGGCAGATTACGCCGCGGTGCAGACGGATCTCGCAAAGGCAGCAAGTGTATTCGGCAAAGAGGTCCTGGAAGGTGTCTCTTCGGAGGACGTGATTGGACATGCAGCAGAGATCCGAGAGGCCGGCGGGGACCGGGCCTTCCTGCGGGCGCTGCACGTGGCTTCCGAGAATAACCGGGTATTGCAGGAAGCAGGGGCTCTGAAACAGCAGGACATGACAGCGTTTCTGGCACTTGTCAGACGTTCCGGCGAATCCTCGTACAAACTGCTGCAGAATGTGTACGCCGGCAGCGCGCCCGAAAAACAGGAACTTGCGGTGGCGCTGGCCGTCAGCGAAGCAGTACTGAAGCACATATCGGAAGGCGTCTGCCGTGTCCACGGCGGGGGATTCGCAGGCACTATTCAGGCCTTTGTAGAGGAGCGCTTCGTTGATCGATACATCGCCGCAATGGACGCCGTATTCGGCGAAGGCTCATGCTTTTGCATCAACATCAGCCAGGCAGGCGGCAGGGAGTTATAGAAAGAATTATAGAAAGAAAAAAGAGGAGGCGTACTTTCACATTGAGGTACGCCTCCCTTTCAGTTATATCGTTCACTTCAGTTTGTCGAGCGGGACCGGATTCATTCTCGGAAGACCGATGAGGGTGATCACCGCGAAAATGATCAGATAGAAGACGACTGCCATCTGATGTGAGATGATCGCGGCGGCGACCATGAACAGCGAACCGAGGATGGCAACGACCGGGATGATCGGGGTGATGTTGTAGTTCTTGATTTTTTTGATCAGCACGACGAAGAGCGGAATATACATCGCGTAGATCGTAATGATCGGAAGTTCTGATGTATCGAAGCAGAACGGACCAAACCACGGATCTGTAAGGTTGGCGCCGTAGAAATACAGCAGCCACCAGCCGGCGATCAGCAGTCCCAGGATGGACGCGTTGGTCGGCATGTTGGTCACCGGATCGACCTGACTGAACATCTTCGGGTTGTAGCCTCTGCCTCTGATCGCCAGAGAGTAGAAACCTCTGACATTGGCCATCATCAGACCGTTCAGCACGCCGTAGCAGGAGATGACGATCAGCACGAACACCCCTGTGCCGCCGATTCTTGAGAACACAGTTGTGAAAGCGATCTTGGCTGCTGTTTCGCCGCCGGCCATCATGGTCTCATTGTCGACTGCGCCGGCAAGGCCGATATAGTAAACGATGTAAATGAACACAATGATCAGTGTTCCGGCGAAGAGCGCCCGCGGCAGGTTCTTCTTGGAATCCTTGATTTCAGAATTGATGGAGGTCGCAACGATCCAGCCCTCGTAGGCAAAGGATGTGGCGCAGACTGCAGTGAACAGCGCGGTTCCTGCAGGACCTGCATCCTGTGTTGCATAACTGAAATTCTGCACGGTCATGCCGCTGTGAAGACCGAAGATCGTTCCGACGATCGCCATAAGCAGAAGCGGTATGAATTTGATGACCGTGGTAGCGACCTGGACTTTGCCGGCGATGACCGGGCTGAGCGAGTTGTTGACATAAGCCAGGATCAGCAGAAAGCCTGCCAGCACCATGCACTGTCCGCCGGTGATGTCCCATCCGACCAGAACGCTGAAGTATCTGGCAGTGACCCATGCCAGAACGGAGGTGAGGGTCGGGTAGTAGATGGTCGCCATGAACCAGCCTACGATGTATCCGTATTTTTCACCGCACATCTCATCAGCATAGTCTACGATACCATTGCATTTCTCATGGCGAGACGCCAGAATGCCGAACACATAGGCGCATGAGACCATGATGATGCCGCCGATCAGCCATGCCAGAATGCCAAGTGTCGTTCTTCCGTCGGTGCAGACAAGGATCTTCTCCGCTTTGAAGAAGACGCCGGAACCGACAACGATGCCGACCACTACGCAGATCGCGGTGATCAGGCCATATCTTTTTTCTAATTGATTTTCCATTATTTCTGTTCTCCTTTGTTGTCCTTCCAGAGGATGTCTTTTGCCGGGTGAGCCAACGGCGCACAGCGATAATTATCACACTTTCTGCTGCATACGTCAAGAAAAAGACCAAAAGAAAAACAACGAGTTCGCAACATGTGCTATCATGTAACAAGAATCATTTAGAGGAACTGTATGAGCGGGAAAGACAGAATACAATTATCAGATCATTTTACATATCGAAGACTGTTCACCTTTGTTCTGCCGACGATCGCGAACATGATATTCCTGTCCGTTTACGGCATCGTCGACGGACTGTTCATTTCTAATTTCGTCGGGAAGGTGGCCTTCGCGTCGGTGAACGTTACGTTTCCGATTTTCTCTGTGCTCGGTGTGTTCGGCCTGATGCTCGGCACAGGAGGGTCGGCGATCATCGGCAAGAAACTGGGCGAGCAGGAACCGGAGAAAGCGAACGGATACTTTTCGTTTTTTGTTTTTGTCTGCATCGCCGTCGGCATTGTCATGGCCGTTGCAGGCGTGTTCATCCTGCGGCCGGCAATCGAGTTGATCGGCGTGGAGCAGGAGATGGTCCATTACTGCATGGTGTACGGCCTGATCGGAATGATCACGCTGCCTTGTTATATGCTGCAGTATCTGTTTCAGATCCTGTTTGTGACAGCGGAGAAACCGCGTTTGGGATTTTGGATCACCGTGATCACAGGCTGCATCAATATCGTGCTGGATTTTTTCCTGATCGTTGTGTTCCACTGGGGCGTTGCAGGCGCGGCTGTCGCAACCGGGATCAGCGAACTGATCGGGGGGATCACCCCGCTGATCTACTTCAGCCGCCCCAATGACAGCCTGCTTCGGATCGGCAGGCCGCGCGTGGAGTTTCCCGCGCTCAGGAAGGCCTGTTCCAACGGTCTGTCTGAGTTTGTTTCCACTGTTTCCGAATCAGTCGTTTCTATGCTGTACAACTTTCAGCTTTTGCGGCTGGCGGGAGCTGACGGCGTAGCGGCCTTCGGCGTCATGCAGTACTGCACGTTCATCTTTTTCTCGATCTTCGCAGGGTACAACATGGGCGTCCAGCCTTTGTTCAGCTACAACTTCGGAGCGGAGAACCGTGTGGAGATGAAGAATCTCTTCAAAAAGAGTATGTTCCTGATGGAGGGCGGCGGACTGGCGATGATGGCAATACTCGTCCTGTTCGCGCGGCCGCTGGTTTCCATATTCGTAGGGTATGACGCGGATCTTGTGGGTATGGCAGCTCACGGAATGCGCATCTATGCGCTGATCTTCATCACCTGCGGAATCAATATTTTCGTGACAGGCATGTTCACCGCACTGAATAACGGAGCTGTATCCGCATTTATCGCAGCCGTGCGCGTCGTCATATGCGAAATCGGAGCAGTCATGATATTGCCGATATTCTTCGGTCTGAACGGCATATGGTTTGCGGCGTC
>CAMOXP010000051.1 GCA_946629205.1 uncultured Bacillota bacterium | reverse complement strand
GGAATGGCAGCGCCGGGTCTTGCCCAGACGCTGGATATCGGGGAGACGGATCTGGGAATCGGAAGCAGCGTGACGATCACAGGCGACGCGGATAAGTTCGCCGTCGAAGATATGATGACCGTCGTGACCAACTCCGTCTTCGAGGATGTGGATACGGATAAGCTCGGTGATCTGGACTACGACGATGAGATCAAGCAGCTGGACAAAGGCGCCAAGGCGCTGGTGGACGGAAGCGATGAGCTCTATAAAGGGCTGAACACGCTGGATGAAAACATGCCCGAACTGCAGGACGGGGTCGCAGAACTCGATGATGGAGCGATCCAGCTGCGCGGAACTCTGAAATCAAAGATGAAAAAAATCGCGAAAGCGACAGGACAGCTTCATGATGGAACATCAAAAATCCTGCCAAATCTGAAAGAGATGAAAAAAGGACTGGATGGAGACGGAACCGAGAAAAACCCGGGTGCGATCTACGCGTTGGATCAGGTTGAGACAGGTCTGAATGATGGTGCGAACTCAGCAAGCAAAGGTGCGCAGAATCTGCGAATCAGCGCCGGCGGACTGGGACAGGCAGTGGACGGAATCGAGCAGCTTGACACCAAACTGGAAGAAGGAATCTCCCAGGCTGAGCCGAGACTGAAACAGGTCAATGACAGTCTCGAGAGTTTGAATGCAGGAAGCGATACCGAGCAACTGATCACAGCAATTAAAAATTCTGACATGGACCCGGCGGCGAAGCAGGCAACCATCAAAGCACTTTCCGGATATGAGAGCGTGGCCAATGGTGCAGCCGATATCGCAAACAGTGAATATAAGGGAATGGTGGAAGCAGAAGGAGGCACCAGCCAGCTTTACGAAAATCTGAAAGACGCGCCTACAGCGCTCAAAGGCGCAGCAGACAGTATGGAAAAATCCGCAGCCGATCTGGGAACGGCAGCGGATACAGTCGGCACAGTCAATAAAGGGCTGAAGAAGATGTCCACTGGTCTTGGAGCTTACGACAAAAATGCGAAAGAACAGAAGACGGTCATCGGCGGCATGACGGTTATAGATTCCGGACTGGGACAGCTGCACACGGAAGTTTCCAAGTCCGTTTCAAAGAAGGGAACGCTGACGACAGCTCTGAACCGTCTGGTCGGAGGAACCGGACAGCTCAGAAAAGGCGCGAATGAAATGGCCGATGGCGTAGACAAACTGGACGATGGATCCAAAAAGCTGGCCGACGGCATGTCAAAGATGTACAAGGACGGCATCAAGAAGATCGTTGACCTTTACAACGACGATCTCAAAGGCACGCTCGACAGCGCTGATGCGTTGATGGATGCCGGCAAGGGATATAAGACCTTCACCAGACTTCCATCCGGCATGGACGGAAGCGTCAAGTTCATTTACAAGACTGATATGACTGACTAACAGATTCGGAGCCAAAAACTATCACCATATGTCCTCTACCAGAGTATATCGTGATAGTTTTTCCGGTTTTTCGGCCCATTGAGAAATAAAGTATCACTATTCGCTCTTTGGAAACTGGGATAGTGATACTTTTTTGAATGTGGAACCCTGTGAACTCCGTTTTCCTGTGAAAACTATCACTTTCTGGTAGTTTGATCATTGATTCGTGATAGTTTTTGCCTATCGAAAATCAATATGTTAGAATACCCTTTGTTGAGGTGAAATATATGCAGAACAAGATGGGCACGATGCCCGTTGGCAGATTAATACTGAATATGTCGTGGCCGGCAATACTGTCCATGATGATCCTGGCGCTGTACAACATCGTTGACAGCTTCTTTGTCGCGCGCCTGGGAGAAGAAGCGCTTGCTGCGATCACTTATATCTTCCCGGTGCAGATGGTGCAGATGTCCTGCGCCATCGGAACGGGCGTGGGCATCAATTCCCTGATTTCCAGAAGGCTGGGTGCGCGAATGTTCGAAGAGGCCAATCTGGCTGCCAGCCACGGTTACCGGCTGGCGTTCTTCAACTGGGCTGCCTTTGCGCTTATAGGCTTATTCCTGTCACGTCCGATCCTGGAAGTGATGACGGACACGACATACATCCTGGATGAGGGAACCAAGTACATGACTATCGTCATGGTAGGCTCGCTTTTCGTATTTGTGCAGGTGTTTTCCGAGAAGATCATCCAGGCGACCGGCAACATGATATTGCCGATGTTCTGCAGTATTCTGGGAGGCTTGTTCAACATTGCCCTGGACCCGATTCTGATCTTCGGTCTCGGACCGTTCCCGGAAATGGGCGTTGCGGGAGCTGCCGTGGCAACGATCACAGGGCAGTTCTTCTCTATGTGTCTGGGGCAGTACATGCTCTTTGGCCGCAAGCATCCGGTCAAAGTGAAGCTGCGCGGCTACAAGTGGCAGGGATCGATTGTCAAGGACATCTATGCCGTCGGACTGCCGGCCATCCTCATGCAGTGCATCGCATCGGTCATGCAGTTCGGGATGAATATGATTCTGCGCTCTTTTACAGAGACGGCAGTTGCGGTCATGGGTGTATACGGCAGACTCCAGTCCTTTATCTTCATGCCGGTCTTCGGTCTGAACCAGGGCGTACTGCCGATCCTCGGCTTCAATTACGGCGCCAAAAACAAAAAGAGGCTGATGGAAGCCTACAAGAAGGGATTCATATTCGCATTTTCGATCATGGCGGCAGGGCTGATCGTGTTCCAGCTGTTCCCGCATGAGATCCTCGGCGCATTCAATGCACAGGGCAATCAGGATATGTTCGATATCGGCGTTCCTGCTCTGAGAGCAGTCAGCTGGTGCTTCCTGCCGGCGTCCTACGGCATCATGACATCGTCTGTATTCCAGGGGACCGGACACGGATTCCTCAGCTTATGGAGTTCCATGATCCGTCAGCTGATCGGGATCCTTCCGATCGCGTATATTCTCGGCAAACTGTTCGGGCTCAACGCCGTATGGTGGTCTTTCCCGCTGGCGGAGATCCTGGGTACGGCGTATCTGGTCATCGCCTTCGTATGGCTCTATAAGAAGGACCTCAAGCACCTCGGGGAACCGGCGGATCAGGGATAAAGATACACAAGCGGTTTCTGATCATAGATCCTGTCATCTGAATCCATGAGGACAAGATCGAGGATCTTCGGATCAGAGATCAGATGCTTCCAACAGGTGTATGTAGCTTTGATAAAATCATCATTCAGTCTGCTGTAATCGGAGACGAGCGGGCACTCGTAGGGCAGATCGTCCGCGCAGACAATGATATGAAAGATACCGTCCTCGTCGATGTGCGGGGACAGAGGAAATGTGCGGCACTGGATGGGCCGCTTATTTCTTTTGCAGAGCGGGGCCGTGCGGCACTGGATAAAGGGCACGCGGCCGTGCCAGCTGTCCGGGTAATCGTATTCCTCCGCAAGGAGCGATCCCCATTCGATCCAGTCTTCATCAGATTCGTCAAAGACCTTTTCCTCGCCGGGCAGAAGCATCAGCCCCATGTATTTGTCGGCGTTCTCGTCGCCAGCCGCATGGTATTCGATATCCTCCGGCGCGTAGTCGCAAAGGCAGCACGCTGCGCCGCACAGAATGCCGCAGTCAAAGTCGACAGGGGAGACCCTGTCCAACAGGCGGTAGATCGCCTGATAGGTTGTTTTTGTGATCGTACTCTTCATACCTTGATTATATTTTATGTAATAGGATTTTGCAAAAGCATCCTTAAGTTTTTACAAAAGCCTTATTGCATACAGTATTTTTTGGGGTATAATATACCTTAGTTTTTTGTTATCGCTTTTGAATACATATATATGTAGTAATAATATATAGGACGGGTTTTTATGAGATTAGGAATCGATGTAGGATCAACTACAGTAAAACTGGTTTTCCTCGACGAGGAGAACAATATCATTTACAGCAGATATGAGCGGCATATGTCCAATGCGTTCCTGAAGGTACAGGAACTGATCAAAGAGGCACATGAGGAATTCGGCGATAAGACCATTCAGGCGGTCATCACCGGTTCAGGCGGTCTCAGCATTGCCAAGCTTATCAAGGTGCCGTTCGAACAGGAGGTAATCTCCTGCAGCAAGGCCGTGCAGACGCTGATCCCGGAAACGGATACAGCCATCGAGCTCGGCGGAGAGGACGCCAAGATCACGTTCTATGGCCAGACCATCGAACAGAGAATGAACGGAACCTGCGCCGGCGGCACGGGCGCGTTTATCGACCAGATGGCGGTGCTGCTCAATACGGACGCAGACGGACTGAATGAAGCGTCCAAGAAGCACACGCTGATCTACCCGATCGCGGCCAGATGCGGCGTATTCGCCAAGACGGATATCCAGCCGCTGATCAACGACGGCGCGAAGATCGAGAACCTGGCAGCATCCATTTTCCAGGCAGTCGTGGACCAGACCATTTCAGGACTGGCCTGCGGGCATCCGATCAGGGGGAAGGTCGCCTTCCTCGGCGGACCGCTCAGCTTCCTGCCGGAGCTCAGGGAAAGATTTATCGAGACGCTGAAGCTGAAACCGGACGAAGTCATCATCCCGGAAGACGGCAAGCTCTTCGTTGCTGTCGGCGCAGCGCTGCTGGCAGGCGAGAAGGAAGAAACAAGTCTGGGAGATATCATGAACAGACTGGCTAACGCCGATCAGAGCGAGCTCAGCGACACGGCGCGCATCGAGCCTCTGTTCAAAAACCAGCAGGAATATGACGAGTTCAAGGAACGCCATGACAAGGCGAAGGTCAAGCGCAAGCCGTTCGAAGAAGCGAAGGGCAGACTGTTCCTGGGCATCGACGCTGGTTCCACAACGACAAAATCCATCGTCATCGACGATGATAAAAATGTTTTATACACCTTCTACAGGAGCAACCGTGGCAAGCCGATCGCGCCGATCATCGAAATGCTTAAGGACGTATATGACAAGATGCCGGAAGGCTGCTACATCGGCGGCACGGCGGTCACAGGATACGGCGAGAATCTGATCAAGGCGGCGTTCAAATGCGACATGGGTGAGATCGAGACCATGGCCCACTATAAGGGCGCGGAAGAATTCCTCCCGGGCGTTGAGTTCATTCTGGACATCGGCGGGCAGGATATGAAGTGCATGAAGATACAGGACAATGCTATCTACGATATCATGCTCAACGAGGCGTGCTCCTCAGGCTGCGGATCATTCATCGAGACCTATGCCAAGTCGGTACAGATGAGCGTTCCGGATTTTGCGCAGGAAGCGCTGTTCGCAGAAGGCCCGGTCGATCTGGGCACACGGTGCACGGTCTTCATGAACTCCAAGGTCAAGCAGGCCCAGAAGGAAGGCGCGACCATCGGAGATATCTCCGCCGGACTGTCTTATTCCGTCATCAAGAACGCCCTGTACAAGGTCATCAAGCTCAGAAATCCGGAGGACGCAGGGGAGAAGGTCGTCGTGCAGGGCGGCACGTTCCTGAACGAAGCCGTGCTCCGCTCCATTGAGAAGATCCTGGGTAAGGATGTCGTGCGTCCGGACATTTCCGGACTGATGGGAGCATTCGGCGCAGCCCTTATCGCGCGGAGCAATTACAAGGGCGGAGAATCTACGCTTCTCAAGAGAGATGAATTGGACGACTTCGAAGTAGAGACATCTACAACGAGGTGCAAACGGTGTGAGAACAACTGTCTGCTGACCGTCAATAAATTCGCGGACGGCAGCCGTCTGATCACCGGAAACCGCTGCGAAAAGGGAGAAGGCAAAACGGAAGCGACCCACAGTGAGCTCCCGAACCTGTATGAGTACAAATTCAAGAGACTGTTCCAATATGAGCCGCTCAATACAGAGGATGCTCCCCGGGGCGAAGTGGGTATCCCGCGCGTCCTGAACATGTATGAGAACTATCCGTTCTGGTTTACCTTCTGGACGAAGCTCGGCTACAGAGTCATTCTCTCGCCGCAGTCCCGCAAGTCCATCTATGAACTGGGAATGGATACGATTTCTTCCGACACAGCGTGCTATCCGGCGAAGATCGTCCACGGGCACATCAAGTGGCTGGCGGAGCACGGACAGAAATTCATCTTCTACCCGAGCATCAACTATGAACGAGTAGAGGATCCGAAGCAGCCGAATCACTACAACTGCCCGATCGTGGCCACGTACCCCGAGGTCATCGCCAACAACATGGATGAGGTCATCGAAGAGAACGGAATCGAATTCATGCATCCGTTCCTTCCGTATGACAACGATAAATACCTGATCGATGAACTTACCGATGTTCTGAAGAGCAAAGGCATCACAAAGCAGGAGATCCGCCACGCGGTAAGAGAAGCGCGGCGGGAAGACGAAAGCTTCCATGAGGATATGAGGCAGGCCGGCGAGCAGGCTCTCGCATACGCGGAGGAACACGGCGTCAAGAGCATTATCCTGGCAGGACGTCCGTATCATGTGGATCCGGAGATCAACCATGGACTTGATAAGATGATCAACTCCTTCGGCATGATCGTTCTGACAGAAGATTCCATTGCCCACAAGGCGAAACTGGAACGTCCGATCCGCGTCCTTGACCAGTGGATGTATCACTCCAGAATGTACCGGGCGGCCGTATTCGCCGGAACAAGAAACGATATTGAACTGATCCAGTTGAACTCCTTCGGATGCGGTCTTGACGCAGTCACGACCGATCAGGTGCAGGAGATATGCCATAAGAACAACAAGCTTTATACAGTGCTGAAAATCGACGAAGGATCGAATCTGGGTGCTGCCAAGATCCGTATCCGTTCTCTGCGCGCAGCCATGTCGGAGCGTGAGAAGAATGAAGTCAAGGCGAAACCGGACAATACGGCCTATGAGCGTCCGTTCTTCACCAAGGAGATGCGTGACAGCAACTACACCATCATGATGCCGCAGATGTCGCCGATCCACTGGAATCTGGTAGAAGCGATGATGAGATCCTGCGGCTACAACGCCAAGCAGCTTCCGCCAGTCAGCGTGCACGCTGTCGATGAAGGTCTGAAGTACGTCAACAACGACGCCTGCTACCCGACCATCGTTACGGTGGGACAGACCATTGCGGCGCTGAAGTCCGGCGAGTATGATCTGGACCATACAGCGATTTTCATGTCCCAGACAGGCGGTCAGTGCAGGGCTTCCAACTACGTATCGCTTCTGCGCAAAGCCCTGAAAGACCTGGATATGCCGCAGATCCCGATTATCTCGGTCAACATGGCCGGACTGGAGAAGAACCCGGGATTCAACCTTCTGGACTGGAAACTGATCAAGAAGGGCATGATGGCAGTCGTCTACGGAGATCTGTTCATGAGAGTGCTCTACGCGACACGGCCCTACGAAGTCGAGAAGGGCAGCGCCAACGCGCTCTATGAAAAGTGGAATGAGATCGCCATGGAAAACTGCCGGAACGGCAATTGGGATGAATTCAAGAAGAACTGCAAAGGCATCTGCATGGACTTTGATGAACTGCCTTTGCGCGATATCAAAAAGCCGAAGGTCGGCGTCGTAGGCGAGATCCTGGTCAAGTACCACCCGACAGCCAACAATGACATCGTCGGCGTCATCGAAGAGGAAGGCGGCGAGGCAGTCGTGCTCGATCTGCTGGACTTCATCCTGTACGGCATGCACAACAAGGAGTTCAACTATGAGCACCTGTCCGGAACGTACATGCAGATGAAGGGCAACAAAGCAGCCATCGCGCTTTTGGAGAAGATCAGAAAGCCTATGAGAGTCGCGCTCAGAGAGTCCAAACGCTTCGAGGAACCGGCTCACATCGAAGAGACCGCCAGATCCGCCCAGCAGGTCATTTCCCTTGGCAACCAGTGCGGCGAGGGCTGGCTGCTCACAGGCGAGATGGTGGAACTCATCGAACACGGCGTCGAGAACATCGCGTGCCTGCAGCCCTTCGCATGTTTGCCGAACCATGTTACCGGCAAAGGCATGATGAAGGCCATGCGCAAGTTCAGCCCAAAGGCCAACATCGTTGCCATAGACTTTGACCCGGGCGCGTCCCACGTTAACCAGCTGAACCGCATCAAGCTGATGATGACGACAGCACACAAGAATCTGCGCAAATCAGAGCAAGCAGATCAATAATGCGTGTGCTTCTGTGCCTGTCATCATCACGGGCGATCATAAATTACTTGCAGATATTCGGTTTAAGGGATAGAATATAGACAAGAAATCAACAACTACTAAGGAGGCGTCTTTATGGGAAGACACGGAACAATCGCAGGCAGAAAAGCTGCACAGGATTCAAAACGTTCGGCAATGTTTACAAAGTACGGCAGACAGATCATCGTTGCTGCCAAGGCAGGAGGAGACCCTGAGTACAACGCGA
>CAMOXP010000050.1 GCA_946629205.1 uncultured Bacillota bacterium | reverse complement strand
CATGGACGATTTCAGGAACCGGATCAACGGCGTGACAACAGAAGTCATGCTGATCCAGGAGTCCTATCCGAACACAAGATCAAGCGAGAACATCCGAACGATCGATGGTTTTCTCGCAGTGTCTGCCTATCATCTGGGGAAACTCACGCAGATTGCCGAAACCTATGAACGGGCGACGCAATGGGCAAAAGATCATCAGATTGCGCTTACCGGAAGCGCCTACGAACGGTATGTGATAGACATATATACATCTGATAACCAGGACGAATATGTCACAGAGATCCTTCTGCCTGCGGATCATGACAGCGAGGAGTTCAACTATCTGGGCGGCGGATCATTTTAATTCAATACAAGCACAAAATTAACCAACCCCGCGGTAAGAACGATTCTGCCGCGGGGTTGGTTTTTGAGGTGTTATATAAGTGTGTTCGCTTACTCCATTGATTCTGATTTCATCTTTGAGAGAAGGATCTTCTCCACGCTGACGCCTTCCCATTTGCCGTGGAGGAAGTTGTCTTTGATGCGGAGGAAGAAGATGCTTCCCAGCGCGATCCATACGAAGAGTATGATCATGGACGGGACACTGAGGAATCCCGGTGATCCCGGCACGAAGGACAGGATGATAAAGAATGCTGCCAGAACCATTCCTGCTGCACTGATTACAGTCTGGAATTTCAAGCCTTCTTTCTTTGCCATCACCATAGCTGTCGCGCATGTATATGTAAATCCAATTGCAGCGCCAACACATGTCATATCAGCGATCCATGAGAGCACCTGCCGGCCAAAGAGCGGGCAGATCAGCGAGATTCCCATCAGGAAGAATGTTGCCTTATGCGGCGTGCCGTATTTGTGATGCAGTTTTCCAAAGAACGAAGGCAGTGCATCGGCGTATGACATGGAGAACATCAGGCGGCTGCCGGAGAGATAAAATGCATTCATTCCGGAAAGAACTGCGCACAGCATGGCAACTCCCATCAGCAGGACTCCGATGTATCCAACTGAATGAAGGATCATTTCACCTGTCGCCCAATCCGGATTGCGCAGCATCATTCCTCCCCATGGCTCTACTATAGATGTAATGAAGATGACCGCTGCGTAGATGAGCGCGCCGCACATGATCGCGGACACCATGATTTTCAGTGCCGCTTTATGCGAGAAATTGTATTCTTCAGCGGCCTGCGGGATGCAGTCAAAGCCTACAAAGCAGTATGGCGCGTAACACGCAATGGCGATAATGCAGGCGATCCCGGATTTTGAAACCACGGATCCATCTGTGATCTCCGCAAAGAACGGCGTCATGTTTGAGAAGTCCGGCTTCGTAAGCAGGACCCCTGCTACGCATACCAGAACGGACCCAACCAGCAGAATCGCAACCAGCGTCTGGAACCATCCTGCGGATTTCACACCTTTGACATTCATGAGCCCCAATACTACGATAAAGAACCATGCGAGAAAGATTTCTCCCATATATACATCCCATCCGGCAATGGTATAAAGATAGCCAAACTGGAATACGCCTGGCACTACATATCTTGTTACCATGGCGATCGCAGTAGAGTTCAGCGGGATCAGTGACCAGTACCCAAGGACCAGAAACCATCCGCATACAAACGCATGCTTTTTCCCGAAGGATGCATCGGCGTAGACAAACTCCCCGCCTGACAACGGATATTTCTTGATGCAGTAACCATAGCTGAAAGAAATGATCGCCATGACCATTCCGCCAATCAGCATTCCCAGCATCGCCGAAGGGCCTGCCTTCGGCAGGAAATTCACGCCCGGCATTACGAAGCATCCCCAACCGATGATCGCACCAAGGGCCAGGGCCCAGATATTCATTTTGCTCAGGTCTTTCTTAAACGTACCCTGCGGAGCCTCTTCCGCAACGCCTGTATTTGCGCCGCTCAGCACCCCTTCCATATTCTGATTCATGATTTGTTCTTTCATTTTCTGACACTCCTTTCACGGATCCTTTCGTCAGTTACACCTCTCAATAACAGTTTATTCGGTGTTGAAGTATATGTAAAATTGATATAAAATAAATTTATCATATGAAATATATATACTTAATACAACGTGGAGCCATAACGCAAATACAGCATGAGAAAGGAAAACTATCAACATGGATCTGCAGGTAATGAAATATTTTAAGGCCATCGCGGACACGGGCAGTTTCACTGCGGCAAGTGAACAACTGCATTACGCCCAATCCAATCTGAGCACACAGATCATGCACCTGGAGGAAGAGCTGGAGACAAAGCTTTTGTACCGTCATAAGCGCGGCGTATCCCTTACATCCGACGGCATACTGTTTTATAACTACGTCAATGATATTCTTCGGATGGTTGATGAGGCATCATTATCGCTTAAAGATATGGATACCGCCAGGGGCGATCTGCGACTGGGTTCCATAGAAGCAACTGCCCTCAATGACCTGCCGAAGCTGATCGGGGATTATCATCTGAAATATCCTGCCGTGCACATATCGCTTATAACTGACTTGAACGATTTCTTCCTGAAGCCCGTGCTGGATCATAAACTGGATGGCGCTTTTGTAGAAGGTCCTATCGATCATCCGGAGTTAGAAGAGATTTTATTAAAAAGAGAAAAGCTGGTGCTGGTTGGCAGCAGTTCCGAAAAAGACCTGACGGCAGAAGAAATACTGCAGGATAAAGAACTGATCACGTTCCCGGAGGGAAGCTCCTTCCGGCGGCGCATGGAAAAGCTTCTCGCCGCAAAAGACATCCCTTATTCGGACCGCATCACGATATTCAACTCCCTCGGCGCTATGATCACCAACATCGCTGCCGGTCTTGGGTTTGGCTACCTGCCGGAATCGATCATTACCGAATACATCGGCAGGGATCTGATGACCATCTATCCTCTGGATGATCCGTTTTCAGAATTTGACGTTGTGTTTGCATACCGAAAAGACCACATACAGGTCGCATCCTTCCGGTACTTCATCGAAATGCTGAAGGCCGCTTCATGACAGAGTATTCTTATTTCAGTATACAAATAATCATTCATCATAGTATAATATAAGAGACATTGGCACCAATTCTGATGGATATGCGGATGCCCGAAATGGATGGACTGGAAGCGACCCGCAGAATCAGGGCTATGAACAAATCTGACGCAAAGACCATCCCTATCATTGCGTTAACAGCAAATGCCTTTGACGAGGATGTTCAGCGCAGTATGCAGGCAGGTCTGAAGGCGCACCTGAGCAAACCGGTGGAACCGGACATATTGTTTGAAACGTTAGAGGGGCTTTTGCACCAATAATATTCAAAACCCACCTCTTCGGTGGGTTTTGCTTTTCAGATTGCCTTTAATAGAATCTTCGTCTCACTAGTTCTTCATCATATTCATCGTCTGTCCCCGGGCGCAGTGTTCTCCTGACTTCTCCGGTCGGTTCAAACCCGACAGACTCATACAATGATGCTCCGGTATCATTATCCATATAGTGCATCAGTTCAACGAACGCAGTGGATGGATATTGTTCCTTGAAATAGTCCAGCGCCGCAAGCATGGATGCCCGGCCAAGGCCCTTGCCCTGATACTTCTCGTCGAGCATAAGTCGTTTGAAATAGATATAGTCCTTTCCGCCGGAATGGATCTCATGTTTGCCTTCCCCCGGACCCATGTTTCTTCGTACACCGTCAGGCTGAAAGTAGTACAACATGAATCCGATCAGCTTGTCATCATCGTAGATCGCGCGTGGTTCCAGATAATCGAACACCTTAGATTCCGCGAGAGAATACAGATTGTTCTCCAACAGACCAATCTGGTCTTTTTTAAGTTTCATATCGATGACATATTCAAAGTTTTCAGGGGTGACCAGTTCAAAACGAATCATTGCTTCATTCCTCCTTACACCTGGCTCTAAATACTTGATTCTAAATTGTCTTCAGGAAATCCGCAAACAAATCCAGGCCTTCCTGCAGGACCTTAGAATCGAATGCGTATCCGATACGGACGGAACCTTCCATCTCGAAGCACTCGCCCGGTGTAAAGAGCACGCCGGTCTCCTTGATCAGTCTGTCGCAGAGTTCTCTTGACGGCATGTCCTTCTTATAGTATACGAGCGCTGTCGTTCCGGCGACCGGTCTCTGGTAATACACTTCCGGAGTCGCATTGACCCAGTCGTCCAGGATTTGTCGGTTCGTGTTCAGGATCGCGCGGTTCCTCTCGATGATCTTGTCTTTGTTTGCCAGTGCCAGGGCCGCCAGCTTGTCGTCGATAACGGCGCAGCTGATGGTGTCGTAGTCTCTGCGCTCGTGGCAGCGGTGGATCAGATCCATGTCCCGTGTTACGATCCAGCCGAGGCGTACGCCTGCCATGGACCAGCATTTGGACATGCTGCCGACAGAAATCCCCTTCTCATAGAGATCGGCTACGGAGAACATGTAACTGCCATCTTCTGAAATGCCGCGGTACACTTCATCACAAAGGACATACGCGCCAACACTTCTTGCAACTTCGATGACCTGTTCCATAACATCCTTCGGGATCAGGGAACCGGACGGATTGTTCGGGCTGTTCATGGTGATCATCTTTGTGTTTTCATCGACAAGTTCTTTCAGTTTCTCGATATCCGGCAGGAAGTGGTTCTCCAGATTCAGGTTCAGGATCCTGACTTCCGCACCGATGGATTCCGGAATGGAGTAGTGCTGCTGATAAGTCGGCATTACGGAAACCATGTTGTCTGACGGGTCGATCAGGGTCATGAGGATGTGATGGTTCGCGCCGATGGCGCCGTGCATCGGGATGACATTCTCCGGACCGATCACATCGCTGTAAAGGCCGGCGATACCGCTTAAGAGTTCCGGAGAACCGCCAATGTGGCTGTAGGTCAGTCTGGTGTCCGCCAGTTCACTCATATATTCCGCAACATCCAGTCCCGCCATCTCGATGATCTCGCGTACGGTCAGAGAATCGATGCAGGTCTCTGCCAGATTGTATTTGCATTTGGTTTCGTAATCATCCATCCAACGTTCTACTTTGAAAGTTTTGATATCCATGGTGTTCTCCTTCCTATGGGTACGTTCTTGTTTCTATCCTATTTTACTACAGTTTTTACTACAGTTCGACAACAGTTCCGAGGTTCTTTTCCTCGGCAAGTTTCAGCGCAACATTGGCCGCCGCGATGTCGAGCAGCGCCATGCCAGCCGGGTCGTAGATCGTAATGTCCTCATCGGAGGTCCGGCCTTCGCAGTTTCCGAGAATGAGGTTTCCGATCTCGTTAATGTCCGCTTCTGTCACGATACCCTTCTTGACCGGGATCTCCACTTCACCGGCTTCGATGCAGTGTTCCATATCATCTACGAACACTTTCGCGTCTGCGAAGATTTCCGGATCCAGTTCTTCCTTGCCTTCCATGTCGGAGCCAACCGTTGAGAAGTGCATGCCCGGACGGACCCATTCTTTTTTGATGACCGGTTCTCTGGACGGTGTAACAGTGATCACGATGTCGCTTTGGGGGACGGTAACTTCCGGTTCATTGGTTGCTGCAAAAGCAACGCCGCTCGCATCGATTCCCAGTTCGTCAGTCAATCTCGCCTGGATCCCTGCCACGAATTTCTCTGCGTTTTCCGGGAAAAGCAGGTCTGCAACATAGACTTTCTTCAGGTTCGGGAAGCATACAATCGTCGCAGCGATCTGATAAGCCGCCTGGTTTCCTGCGCCGAGCACGAACAGTGTTTCCGAGTCCTTCCTTGCCAGATACTTTGCGCCAATCGCACCGGCAGCACCTGTTCTGACGCCGGTGATGTAGGCGCCCTCGAGGATGCCGACAGGAGCTCCTGTGAACTCATCGAATACATTGATGGTCGCCATCAGATTCGGCAGACCCTTTGACGCGTTATCAGCGAAGAACCCGATGGTCTTATGTCCGAAGATGTGTTCACCCGGCAGATATCCTGAACGGATGTCCATATCCCGCTGACCTTCTTCAAAGACATGGAATACGGTCGGCCACGCGACAGCTTCGCCCTGGCTTTTCATGGTATACACGCTTTCAACGGCCCGGATGGTCGGTGCCATTTCGATGACCTGCATGATATCGTTTCTGTTCATTACTCTGGTTGCCATAGTAAACCTCCTGTTCTTTATTGCTTTTGAAAATCTGATTCCGTATCTATCATCTGCTTCCAGCCGAATCTGGCGATGGAAGACAGAACGAAAACCATTACCAGCACTTCGTTGATGATCGCCGAATAAGCACCGCTCAGGGCGTCATAGATGATCCAGGGCGGTGAAATGCAGACCAGTCCCACCAGCCGGATCAGTCCCGCGTTGTTCGTCCAGAGGCCGACTGTTCCTGCGACCATGACCAGCAGGGGAATCAGACTGAGCGGTCCGCTCCATGTAAGACCGGTAATGATCAAGGCGATCAGGATGAATACCGGGACCCAGCCTTTACTGCGGACCCACGCCCACTGATTGTATTTGCTCAGCATGAGGTTCCGCACGATGACAAACACCTGACTGAAGCATCCGCTGTATGCGCCGAGCATCAAGTACTGGAGAGCAAAGGTCCCGCAGCCTGCCGCCTGCAGCAGATACAGACCCTTGTTGGATCTTACCTGATAGGAAAGCAGGAAGAAAACAGTTGAAATGATTCCGAATCCCTGTGTGATCGCAAATGTCATATTCATTGTATTTCCTCCCTTCCTTTTCTTCGATTTCAGTATAGCAAAACAGCATCGCTTGGTTTTTAGAGATTGTATAAAAATACACATACATTATTGTGATTTTTACAATCAACAGTTATAATGCAGATGTACAGTAGTCATAATGCTGTAATACAGTCATATTGCAGTCACAGCTGCGAAATCAGACGAATAACAGATATAGGAGAGAACGAAATGGCGCTCACTGTGAAAGATATACTGGAGCTGCCCTGCGGGCAGAAAATGACTCTGATCGCAGGCGGCGGCGGTCTGAACCGCCCGGTCGTGACTGTGGAAATAGCAGATTACGAATTTGATCCTGACGTGAACTATGACGCATCCGCCGGAATGGATACAAACGGCTTTATCATCACCAGTTTTCTGTTCGCGAAGAATGATCCTTCGCTGATCCTGAAGTCTATAAAGCAGATGCAGGAGAACGGGATGTCCTGCGTTGCTTTCAAGAGGATCATTTATACGGAACTTCCTACCGAGGTTATTGCCTTTGCAGATAAAAACGACTTCCCTGTTTTTACGATGGAAAATGATCTGTGGTTCGAGAACATCATCTTCGACATCATGTATGCGGTGCAGTTTGACGATAAGGTCTATCTGTCCGAAGAAAAGATCGACTCCATGCTCTCCGGGACCATGACCCGTTCGGAACTGGACATCATACTGAAAGGGATCTCGCTGAAACTGCGCCCGTATGTTTCAGTCACATATGTTTCCGGGGATTCCCTTGACGCAGGGAGAATCCTGCGCAGTTTTTACCTGCTGAAGGGTTTCCACAGCAAAGGCCTTATGATCCGTTACGGAGACGGACTCTTCCTCATAACGACTTCAACAAGAAAGGATCACAAGAGTCATGCCCTGATTCGGCAGGAGGCTTTTGAACTGCTGGGAATCCCGGAGGATGTTTCTATGGGCATGAGCGATGTCCGTCATAATACATCGCTTGACAGAGCTTTCCGGGAAAGCCGGCAATGCTGGTTTGCATCCGTTGCCGTCGAAAAAAACTTTGATCACTTCGGCCAGATTGGTATCTGCCGTGTTCTGCTGCCTGCTCTTAAGGAGGAAGAATCTGTTGCTTTTGCGAAAGAAATACTGGTTGCATTTGCAGACAAAAGCGATCTTCTGGAGACAGCAAGCGAGTATGTTTCAACCGGCGGGGACATCGCTAAGGCTGCCGCGAGTCTGCACTGCCATCAGAATACGATTCGCTACCGTCTCGGAAGAATCCGTGAGCTGACCGGTCTTCAGGACGTGACGGACAGTGAACTGTATCTTCAGCTGAAGACCGCGCTGATCATTGACCGCGCAAGGGCAATGATCCTGTAGACAGTACCTTCGCCCCTCTTCTATCTCTACGCGAATTGGCGCAAAAAACGGATTGTAAAAGTTTTGCCCTCAAAAGTGGATAATATCTACGACTTCCTGCTTCTGTTCAGCGTTTCTGGGGTTGTAAGGACGGTTTGAAAGGAATCGTCGAACTGTGCATTCGTAGTTTTTGCGGTAAATCGATCATATAACTACGATTAGATTGTTCTGAGAACTACATATTCCTTATGCAAAAGCTAGAAGTCGTAGTTATTCCGCTTTTATTGAGCAAAAACTTTTACAATCCGAAGTTCTAGGTCCTATGTCGAT
>CAMOXP010000049.1 GCA_946629205.1 uncultured Bacillota bacterium | reverse complement strand
TGTCCGATGTGTGCCTCCAGCGCGGCGATTTCTTCATCGGCGTTATCGATCGAAGATAGCCGGACGCGCAGCTGGTCAGCGTAGTCAAGAAGCTCAGAAATCGTCATGCCGTGCTTTTCTTTCAAGCGGCGGATGATCTCGTAGCGCCCGATGGCTGCGTCGAGAGCCGTGGGATCAAATACAGTACCGTCCCGCTGGCTGCGCAGTTCGCTGCAGGCGTCTTCATATTCGTAGTAGAGACTCTCCAGACGCTGGCTCAGATACGCAAGTTCCCGCGTATACTGCGCGGTCTCGCCGACCATGTCGGAGACTTGTTTCATCGCGGACAGCAGGGAAAACTCGCTTTCGGAAGCGACCTGATAGGCGCCCGCCAGACTGCTGAAGATCTTCTCGCTGTTCTGCAGAAGGGAGATTTCTTCTTCGAGTGCTACGTCTTCGCCTTCAGACAAATGCGCTTCTTCGATTTCGTTCAATTCAAAATCCATAAAGTCCCGCTGCCTCCGGCCCTCCGCCTGGTCTTTGCGAAGGCGCGCCAGCTGACTGCATAGATCTGTATACTGATCGTAGAGCTCCGCCACGGATGCCTTTGCAGGTAGAATGGAGTCTTTGCGGTAGAGGTCGATGAGGCGGATGTGGTGATCGGGATCGAGCAGCGACTGATGGTCGTACTGACCGTGGATGTCAGCCAGTGAACGGCAGAACTGATTCAGCGCGCCGAGGGTGACGATCTCGTCGTTGATGCGGCAGAGGCTGCGGCCGGCGGCAGAGATCTCACGGGTGATGATCACGTCTTCGCCGTCTGATTCCGCCACGAGCTGGATGACCGCTTTGTCGGTCCCGGAACGAACAAAAGCAGTGTCTGCCCGGCTTCCGAGCGCCAGGCTCACTGCTTCTATGACAACTGATTTGCCGGCGCCTGTTTCGCCGGTGATAATGTTAAGTCCATCATTGAAGTCGATCTCGACGTTTTCAATGATGGCGAAATTTCTGATACTGATGTGTCTGATCATTGGTTACCTCTGAAAGCCCCTTATACCCCAAGTGATGGCTTTTGCAGCAAAATCCTTATTGCTTTTGCAGAAGGCTTTGCAGAACGTCCACGACGTCGTCCGAATTCGCCGGGTCGTCTATAACGAGGAGGAGCGTGTTGTCACCTGCCACGGAGCCGATCACGTGCTCCAGCGCCATGGAATCGAGCGCTTCGCCGGCCGCATTCGCGCAGCCCGAAAGACATTTGAGCAGAACGATGTTCCCGGACTTTGTGATAGACCGGGCGGTGCTCCGGTAAATGTCGATGAGGCGGGGCGGGATCGGCCCGTCATCGCTGGCAGAAACAGCGTATTTGTATTTCCCGGATGATGTGAGTTTCTTGACGAGCTGCAGTTCCTTGATATCGCGTGAAACTGTAGCCTGCGTCACGTCATAGCCGTACTCGCGCAGCATCGAAGCGAGCTTGTCCTGCGTTTCGATTTCGTTCTGTTCGATGAGTTCGAGGATCTTGTTCTGTCTGGATAATCGCATCAGCGGCCTCCTCTCGGAAATAATTACACTAGATTGCTTATAATTATACCATATGGAAAGAGAATGCAAAGTCAAGAATTGGTTTTAATTGTATTTGTTTTGTTTGTTCGCTTGTTTGTGCGGTTTCGGATTTACATGTAGACAAACACTTGTTCGCTATGCTATACTTGTGTTGCAAAATCAACACACGAGGTGACAGATGATCATTCTTGGAATCGATCCGGGGTACGCCATTCTGGGATGGGGCGTCATCGAGAAGACGGGCAACCATTTCAGGGCCATCGACTATGGCGCGGTGACCACGGATAAAGATACGGAAATGCCGCGCAGGCTGGAGATCCTCTACGATGGACTTCGGGAGATCATAGAGGAATACAGGCCGGAGGAAGCGAGCATCGAGAAACTGTTTTTTAATACAAATACAACGACAGCGATCAACGTGGGACAGGCCCGCGGGGTCGCGATCCTTGCCTGCATGAAGGGCGGTCTGAAGGTGGCGGAGTACACGCCGCTGGAGATCAAGCAGGCGCTGGTCGGCTACGGCAGGGCGGACAAGAAGCAGGTGCAGTTCATGGTGAAGACCATGCTGAATCTGCCGGAGGTCCCCAAGCCGGACGATACGGCGGACGCGCTGGCAGCGGCAATCTGCCATGGACACAGCGCGGACAACAGGATCCGGCAGATCACGGGTAAGTAGAACGAACAGACGGCAGGTTGCAGGCTAGATAGCAAGCTGCGGACTAGGCAGATTAGATGGTAGATTTTGCGCGGAACGGATGATGCGATAACAGGAGAAAACGGGAGAGAGTAATTACCGATGATAGGATTTCTCAGAGGAACCCTCGCGGATAAGGGCGATGGGTATATCATAATCGATGTGAACGGCGTGGGATATCAGGTCTTTGTACCTGCCAATTCCAGCGCGTATCTGAACGCGGAGGGCGAGGAAGTACTCGTGTACACCTCCATGATCGTGCGGGAGGATGATGTGAGCCTGTTCGGGTTTTCGGGCAAAGGCGAACTGGACGCATTCAAAAAGCTCATCGGCGTCAGCGGCGTCGGTCCGAAGGCGGCCATTTCGATCCTGTCTTCGTTCACGCTGGACCAGTTCAAACAGGCGATCGTTTTCGAGGATGCGAAGTCTTTGCAGCGGGCGAACGGCATCGGCAAGAAGAGCGCCGAGAGGATCGTGCTGGAGCTGAAGGACAAGTTCAGCGCGCAGGCGCCGGACGGGTCGTATCTGGACGGCGGCGCGGTGGCGGAAGCAGCTGCAGTGCAGGGCGGCAGAGCCGAAGCGATCAGCGCGCTCGTCGCACTGGGATACTCGAGGGGCGAAGCTACGAGCGCATTGGCGTCAATACCGGAGAAGGATCTTACGACAGAAGAATATATCAAGCGCGCACTGAAGAATCTGTTCTAAACAGGTTGCTGGCGGCCGGATAGGTTGCGTGCAGGGAGATTTGCAATGGACTACGAAGAGAGAATCACATCGGCCCAATTGGGCCAGGGCGAAGAGCGGAACGAATTCAGTATCCGACCGAAGAGCCTTGCTGAATATATCGGACAGAAGACGGCCACAGATAATCTGAAGGTCTTTATTGAAGCGGCCAAGATGAGGGGAGAACCCTTGGATCACGTGCTGTTTTACGGGCCTCCGGGATTGGGTAAGACGACTCTGGCGGGCATCATCGCCAACGAGATGGGCGTCGACATCCGGATCACATCCGGGCCTGCCATCGAGCGGGCCGGGGATCTGGCGGCGATCCTGACGAACCTCAACGAGAACGACGTGTTGTTCATCGATGAGATCCACAGGCTCAACCGGAGCGTGGAGGAAGTCCTGTATTCGGCCATGGAGGACTATGCGCTGGATATCATCATCGGCAAAGGGCCATCCGCCCGGTCGATCCGGCTGGACATCGCCAAATTCACACTGATCGGCGCGACCACCAGAGCCGGCAGCCTGAGCGCGCCGCTGCGCGACCGGTTCGGCGTCAGCTGCAAATTCGAAATGTACACGCCGGATGAGCTGGCGGACATCATCAGGCGGACAGCGGGCTTGCTGGAAGTCTCCGTGGACGAACAGTCTGTCTACGAGATGGCAAGACGATCCCGGGGCACCCCGCGTGTGGCCAACCGGATCCTCAAGAGGGTCAGAGATTTCTCCCAGGTCAAGGGTACAGGCTCCATCGACGTGGATATCACCCGCAGCGCTCTGGAGGCGCTGGGCGTGGACTTCATGGGCCTGGAAAACCTGGATAGGGAGATTTTGCGCAACATCATCGACCGGTTCGACGGCGGACCGGTGGGAATCGATACGATCGCGGCCTCCATCGGCGAGGAGCGGGTGACCATCGAAGACGTATGGGAGCCGTACCTGATCCAGATCGGTTTCCTCAACCGTACGAAGAAGGGCCGCGTGGTTTCCCGCGCTGCTTACCAGCACCTGGGGCTGGAGTACGCCGGAGATGAGACAGATAGCGGCGACGGCGGCGAGGGCGATGATGACGATGGCGGTCAGATGAGGCTTGACGTATAAGGCTGCAGTCTGTAGAATCGCAGTATAACAGAATTTTGTCTGTGTTTAGACGAAAGGATCGACATGAGAATAGACGACTTTGATTATGAATTACCAAAGAGTTTGATAGCACAGAAGCCTGCGGAAAAACGAGATTCCTCCAGGCTTCTTGTTGTACACAGAGACAGAAACGAGGACGGCAGATGGGCGGACGTAAGAATCGAGCACAGGCACTTCTTTGATATTCTGGAGTACCTGCATGAGGGCGACTGCCTCGTGCTCAACGACAGCAAAGTCATTCCGGCCCGCCTATTCGGCCGCAAGGCCGTCAAGGACGCCGGTGCGAAGAGCGGCGCAACTTCGGGAAAGAGCGACAATAAGGGAGCCCACGTGGAGTTCCTGCTGATCAAGCGCGCCGGAGAAGGAGATACCTGGGAAGTGATGGTCCGGCCGGGCAGAAGGCTCAAACCGGGCGACGATGTGATTTTCAGCGGACCGGGGTCAGACCTGCCTGGGGGGCCTTTGCTCAAGGCGCATATCCTCGATTTCGGAGCGGACGGCACGCGCATCGTGCAGTTCGAATACGAGGGCATCTTCATGGAACGGCTGGAGGAAATCGGGAGCATGCCGCTGCCGCCGTATATCGAGCGGCCATCCGGGGATGACGATAAGGACCGCTACCAGACCGTCTACTGCAGAGAAGAGGGATCAGTCGCCGCACCAACGGCAGGACTGCATTTCACAGAGGAACTGCTGGCTGCTGCCAAAGCCAAAGGCGTTGAACTGGCGTATGTGACTTTGCATGTAGGCATCGGAACCTTCCGGCCGGTCAAGGTGGAAAACATCGAGGAGCACCATATGCACTTCGAGGAGTACACCGTGCCGGAGCACGCTGCAGAGACCATCAACCGGGCCAAGCGGGAAGGCCGCCGTGTCATCAGCGTCGGCACCACCTCGACCCGCACCGTGGAGAGCGCAGCCTTCTACAACGATAACGCGGGATGCTGGCAGATCCGCGCAGGATCCGGGAGCACGGGCATCTTCATCTATCCCGGCTACGAGTGGAAGATCATCGACTCCCTCATCACCAACTTCCACCTGCCCAAATCGACCCTGCTCATGCTCATCTCAGCCCTCTACGACAGAGAAAAAATACTGGAAGTCTACGAAGAAGCCGTCCGGGAAGAATACCGCTTCTTCTCCTACGGCGACGCCATGTTCATCGAATAATGTGCCAAAGGGACGGTTCTTTTGACACATTGGAAATAATTGGATATTATTGGATAATATAATTGTTGTTAATCTGATTGGTCTGCTTTTGCATTATATAAAAGGGGCTATTGCAAAAGCGCTGATGTTTTTGTTGCGTTGGGAGGTTAGAGAAATGAGCAGAACAGCAAGAATTTTCAGTGAGAGCGGTTTCTCACATGTGATGATCAGGGGAGTTGGCCGGCAGGTCCTGTTTGAGTGCGCAGACGATTACTATTATTTCATATTCCTCATGAAAAAGTATTGTGAGGAGATGAGCTTGGAGGTAAACGCTTACTGCTTGATGGACAACCACGTTCATATGCTTTTGCACGATACCGGGCAGGAATTGCCGGATTTCATGAAGAAAATAGGGGTGAGTTACGCACTGTATTTCAATTCGAAATACGACAGGACCGGGCATCTGTTTCAGGACAGATACAAAAGCATTCCAATTGAAAGTGAGCGGCAACTGCTGGCTACGTTTCGATATATACTGCAAAATCCTGAAAAAGCGGGGATCTGCAGGGCGCGGGACTACAGTTGGAGCAGCTATCGGGAATACGGAAAGCAGAAGTCATTTACAAAGACAGATTTGATTGAAGAGGTGCTCGGCACGTTTTCGGAATTCGAGCAGTTCATGTCAATCGAAGAAGAGCAAAATGAAGAGTATGAGCCAATCAGGAAAAGTAACGATGAGGCTCATGATATCGTTTTGATGGTCTTGGGCGCGGACAGTGGGACGGTGCTCCAGCAATACGGCAAGGAGGAACGGAATGAGGTCCTCAGAGTGCTGAAAAAGCAAGGACTATCGATTCGGCAGATAGAACGTTTGACCGGAATCGGAAGGAGTATCATACAAAGAGCATAAAGCAAAAGCAATAAAAGCAGTGATGGTAACATTGACACATGAGATCCCAATTGTTTACAATTATTTCCAATGTGTCAAAAGAACCGTCCCTTTGGCACATTTGAGAGGAGAAAGTGATGCATGCAGTAACGTTTGAGTTGCATAAGACGGATCCGCGGACGAAGGCGCGGCGAGGTACGATCACGACGCCGCACGGGAAGATCGACACGCCGATCTTCATGCCGGTCGGCACGGCTGCGACGGTGAAAGCCATGCGGCCGGAGGAGGTAGAGGAGCTGGGCGCACAGATCATTCTGAACAACACGTACCATCTGTACCTCAGACCGGGTCACGAGATTGTACGGGAGGCTGGTGGGTCCCATCATTTCATGAACTGGCATAAGCCGATTCTGACGGACAGCGGCGGTTTCCAGGTGTTCAGCCTGGGCAAGATGCGCAAGATCACGGAGGAGGGCGTCAAGTTCCAGTCCCACATCGACGGATCCCGGCACATGATCTCGCCGGAGAAGTCTATGGAGATCCAGCACGCGTTGGGGTCAGACATCATGATGGCCTTCGACGAGTGCGCGCCGTGGCCGGCAGAGCGCAGGTACGTGGAGGAATCTCTGGAGCTGACGACCCGCTGGCTGGCCCGCTGCAAAAAAGCCCATGACGAATATGCGGCGTCCCTCGGCGGCGAAAGTCAGATCCTGGGCGAAGGCTGCAACCAGTCCCTGTTTGGCATCATGCAGGGCGGCACATACAAGGATCTGCGGGAGCGGAGCGCCGAGCAGGTGGTAGAGATGGATCTGCCCGGCTACGGAATCGGCGGCCTTTCCGTGGGCGAGCCGAAGGACCTGATGTATGAAGTCATGGATGACTGTGTGGAACTTTTGCCGAAGAACAAACCCCGTTATCTGATGGGCGTCGGAAGCCCGGACTGCCTCTTTGAAGGTGTTGAGCGGGGCATCGACATGTTCGACTGCGTCCTGCCGACCAGGATCGCCCGCCACGGCATGGCCATGACGTCCGTCGGCCGCGTCAATATCAAGAATAAGCAGTACGAGCGGGACTTCACGCCGCTGGATCCAAACTGCGACTGCTACACCTGCCGGAACTACAGCCGGGCCTATCTGCGGCATCTGTTCAAGTGCGACGAGATCCTGTCCGCCATGCTCATGACCAACCACAACCTGCACTTCCTGGTCAAGACCATGGAAAACATCCGGCAGGCCATCGATGAGGATCGATTCCTCGAATACAAGAAGGAGTTCTTTGATGCATACGGAAAATTCTAAAACAATATGCAGCGCTGGCTCATGCAGCGCCGGATCATGCGAAGACCGCGGTCTTTGCCGCGACCGGGAATTCTGCGGGGGCTGTGTCTACCAGGGCGTGCCCTATGAGGAGCAGCTTCAGATCAAGGAAAACGAGATCCGGCAGCTGCTCGATGCAAAATCAGTAAAATACGGCAAGTTCCTGCCGATCCAGCCGGCGCCTGACCGGTACGCCTACAGAAACAAGATGGAGTACACCTTCGGGGATCAGGTCAAGGACGGCCCGACCACGCTGGGCATGCACCAGAGGGGCCGGTTCATGAACATCATCACCGTGGATCAGTGCCAGCTAGTGCACGAGGACTTCAATACCATACTGCAGGCAACTCTAGACTTCGTGATAAGCAAAGGCTACAGCCACTACCATAAGAAACGTCACACAGGTCTCATGCGGCATCTCATCATTCGCCGGGGCGTGAGGACGAAGGAACTTTTGGTGAACATCGTGACCGCCTCTGACAACAATCCGATGGCCGGCGGTGAGGTCTTCGACGAAGCAGGGTATGTGGAGATGATTCGAGGCCTGACCTTGGAGAACCAGGTCGTGGGGATTTTGCGTACCATCAATGACCGCCTGGCGGACGCCGTTTACTGCGATGAACTAAGAATCCTCGACGGGCGTGATTACTACAACGAGGATATCATGGGACTGAAATTCCGCGTCAGCGCTTTTTCTTTCTTTCAGACCAACGTGCAGGCGGTCGAAGGATTGTACTGGTATGCCGTGGCGCTGATCGATGACTTCGAAGGCAAGGACGCGTTCGATTTATACTGCGGTACAGGAACCATCACCCAGGTCCTCGCGCGCAAAGCCCGGACAGCCCTGGGTGTGGAAATCGTTGAGGAAGCCGTGGAAGTGGCGCGCCAGACGGCCGAACTGAACGGACTGGACAACTGCCGCTTCATTGCCGGCGACTGCTTCAAAGTCCTCGATTCCATTGCGGACAAACCGGACGTTATCGTCGTTGACCCGCCCCGCGTCGGCATCAAACCAGATGCCTTAGACAAAATCATCAGCTACGGCGTCGATCAGATCGTATATATCAGCTGCAACCCCAAGTCCTTGGCGGAAAACCTCTACTACTTCCAGTATTACGGATATAACGTGGTGTCCGTGAAACCATTTGATAATTTCCCCGGAACGAAGCATGTGGAGTGCGT
>CAMOXP010000048.1 GCA_946629205.1 uncultured Bacillota bacterium | reverse complement strand
TGTGTTTTCTGTGTTTTCACTTCTGCTGTGCTTTCACTTCATGTCCGATTGAAAATGGACCATACACATTTATTATACCCCTGTCACAAAAAAGAGCAAGTATTGAACTTGCTCTTTTCGATGCAAAATCAATGCAAAACCAGTGTTTCCTTCTATCCCCAGTATCCGCCAAAGCGAATGAGCAGATAGATCGTCGCGAGGATGATCGACATGATCATCATCGGTCCGCCGATCTTCAGGAAGTCGATGAAGGTGATCGGATATCCCCTTCTGCCGGCGATACCGGTCAGAACGACGTTGGCGGATGCACCGATGATCGTTCCGTTTCCGCCGAAGCATGCGCCGATGGATACAGCCCACCAAAGCGGCCATACATCGATGCCTTCGGCTGCCATAGTCTGGATCAGCGGGATCAGCGTTGCAACGAACGGAATGTTGTCCAGCACTGCCGAGCAGAGCGCGGATACCCACAGGATGACGATCATCAGGATCACGTAGTGGGATCCTGTCGCGTTGATCATTCCCTCCGCCATCATATGGATGATGCCGACCTTCTCCAGTCCGCCGACAACGATGAACAGGAAGGCGAAGAATACGATCGTCGGCCATTCTACATCGTGAACGGTCTCCTCTACGTCCTGTCCGCCGATCAGGATCATGAGAGCCGCGCAGGACAGCGCGATGATGCTTGTCTTCAGTCCGAGATTGTCGTGCAGAATGAACGCCAGAGCAACCAGGCAGATCATAACGATGCTCTTGTAGAACAGCACCTGATCCCTGATTTCTTTCTTCTCATCCATCTGCATGATCAGTTCCATCTTCTCCGGGGTGACAGTCAGGCCCTTGTGATAGAGAAGCCGGAATCCCAGGATGGTCGCGATCATAACGATCGCAACGATCGGTCCGTCATAGAGAATGAACTGCAGGAACGTGATGTCCGCGGCGCTTCCCAGCATGATGTTCGGTGGGTCGCCGATCAGGGTCGCCGTTCCGCCGACGTTTGAAGAGATGATCTGGGTCATCAGGAACGGGACCGGATTCAGTTCCAGCGTCTTGCAGATGCTGAAGGTCATCGGTCCGATCAGGAGAACGGTCGTAACGTTATCCAGAAATGCCGAAAGTACAGCTGTGATGATCATAAAATACACCATGATCCTCCACGGATTTCCCTTCGCGATCCTCGCCGCCTTGACAGCCAGATATTCGAATATACCGGAATTCTTGACGACTGCGACGAACATCATCATACCAATGAGTACGCCGATGGTGTTGAAGTCGATGAATCCGAGGGCCTCTTTCGGTTCAAGTATCCCAATCAAAACAAGCAGCATCGCTCCAATAAGAGCGCAGGCTGCTCTGTGCAGTTTTTCGGATACAATCACCGCAATGACGGCCACGAAAATAGCGAGTGCGATAATTTGTGTTGCGGTCATTTGTCTTCCTCCATAGTATGATACTGATTGATTGCATGTCACATTGTAATCATTATATATAATGTATACAGTGTGCATCACACGAGTTCAATTATACTACGAACGAAAAAAAGAACAAGCCGATGGCCTGTTCTTTTTTTGAATAATTATGTATTTTTGCAATGTCCGGATTGCCTTTGCGGCAGGTTACTTCCAGTATCCGCCGAAGAGTATCAGCAGATAGATGGTCGCCAGAATGATCGACAGCAACATCATCGGTGCGCCGATCTTCAGGAAGTCGATGAAGGTGATCGGATACCCTCTCCTGTTGGCGATTCCTGTCAGAACGACGTTGGCGGATGCGCCGATGATCGTTCCGTTTCCGCCGAAGCAAGCGCCGATGGAGACAGCCCACCAAAGCGGCCATACGTCCAGTCCTGCTTCCTGCATCTGCTGGATCAGCGGGATCAGGGTCGCAACGAACGGAATGTTGTCCAGTACAGCGGAGCAGATCGCGGATACCCACAGGAGTACGATCATGAGAACCACGTAGTGTGTTCCCGTTGCGTCCATGAGCGAAACAGCCAGCATGTGGATCAGGCCTACCTTCTCCAATCCGCCGACAACGATGAACAGGAAGGCGAAGAATACGATCGTCGGCCATTCTACATCGTGTACAGTTTCTTCCACATCCTGCTTGCCGATGAGGATCATCAGTGCGGCGCAGGACAGCGCGATCACGCTTGTCTTCAGTTCCAGCGTATCGTGAAGGATGAATGCCAGTGCGACCAGGCAGATCATGATGATGCTCTTGTAGAAGAGCACCTGGTCTCTGATCTCCGCTTTTTCATCCATTTTCATGATCAATTCCATCTTTTCAGGCGCTACCGAAAGCCCCTTCTTATAGATGAACTTAAACGCCATGATCGTAGCAACCATTGTGATGACAACGATCGGTCCGTCATAGATGATGAATGAAATGAACGGGATGTCCGCAGCGCTGCCGATCATGATGTTCGGTGGGTCTCCGATCAGTGTGCCGGTTCCTCCAACGTTGGATGCGATGATCTGCGTCATCAGGAACGGGATCGGATTCAGTTCCAGCGTCTTGCAGATGCTGAATGTCATCGGTCCGATGAGCAGTACAGTTGTTACATTATCCAGGAACGCTGAGAGCACAGCGGTGATGATCATGAAATAGACCATGATCTTCCATGGATTTCCCTTCGCGATCTTCGCCGATTTGACGGCAAGATACTCGAATATTCCGGAATTTTTAACAACCGCGACGAACATCATCATACCGATGAGTACGCCGATGGTGTTAAAGTCGATAAAGCCGAGGGCTTCGTGCGGTTCCAGTATCCCGATGAGAATCAGAAGCACAGCACCGATCAGGGCGCAGGCTGCTCTGTGCAGTTTCTCGGACACGATTACCGCAATTACGGCCACAAAAATAGCCAGTGCAATGATTTGCGTTGCAGTCATAAGAAAAGTCCTCCTCCAAAAACAGTTGCCATGCACGCAAGCATACAGAAAATTGCGTGCATTTGGATAAGTATCTCATACTTACCCGTTTTCGTCAACCTATCACGTCGAACATCGTGTAGGAACCAGGCTCCCCTGCCTCTTTGCGAGCGCCCAGATACAGGATCGCGTCGCAGGCGCCGATGGCGTAGCAGCGCCAGTCGTAAGCGTCATGGGTGATCTGGAACATCTCCCCCTGACATCCGAAGAGCACGTGGTGGCTGCTCGGTGTGTTGCCGGCGCGCACGGAATGGAATGTGATATCCTCATATCCGCCCTCTTTCATGCCGGCAGCCATTTCCTCTGCCATTTCGATGGCCGTGCCGCTGGGCGCGTCCAGCTTCGTATCCGAATGCAGTTCGATGATCTCCATGCCGGCTTTGCCTTCGAGCAGCTCTGCCGCCTCACGCAGCAGTTTCTTCATAACTGTCACCACATATGAAGTGTTCGCCGTCTGCATCAGGGCGATGGAATCGGAAGCTTTTGCAAAAGCTTCAAGCTGTTCTTCCGAAAATCCTGTCGTACCGCAAAGGTAAGCCTTGCCGTGGGCAACGCACTTATCCAGCACGTCCATGCTGACCTCGATGCGGGAGTAGTCGACGACGACATCGCACAGGTCGATGAGCGTCCCCTTGCCGGTCTTTGCTTCGAGATCATCGTAGACAAGGGCGCCGATATCCTGCCCCAGACCGCAGACCTGGCCTGCGTCCTTGCCGATATAGTCCGCGCCCGGCGTGCCTACGCACCCGACGACCTCGATATTGTCATTTTTGAATGCTTCCTGGACGATCAGACTGTCCATCGCGCCCCGGGGCGCAGTGATCACAACTTTAACCATGCAAATGCCTCCTTATCGTTCAATGGTTTTCTCCTTTTGCGACTTTGAAGAACTGTTCCAGTTCTTTCAGTATCTTTTGTGTATAATCTCCTGACGGCGGTTTGCCTTCTCCGCTGGTGCGGACGCCCGCAGTCAGTCTGATAAACGGCTTCGCGCCGCCGTTGAACCGGATGCGCTCTCCGTATTCCGCGACCAGATCGGGAATCACGTCCGGTCCGAAGCGCACATCGGGGATCAGTGAAAACTTGAGTTTGAATCCGTCCTGTGAAATCTCAGTAATGCCGAGGGTTCTTGCTTTTGCCCGGATCACGGCGAGCCGGATGAGATTCTGCGTCTGCATCGGAGGATCGCCGAACCGGTCGATGAATTCATCGATCAGATCCGACGCGTCTTCGTCCGTCTCGATCATCGCGATCTTCTTGTACATCTGCAGTTTCAGCACTTCGTCATCGATATATCTAGCCGGAATAATTGCCTGCACCGGGATATTGACAGCAGTGTTTTCGGCCTGCGGTCCGTCTGCAGCCGTGCTTCCTGCAGCGGCGCCCGGCCCCGCTGCGCCTCCTTCTCCGTCTGCCGCGCCGGCTCTCCGCATGGCGTCATCTAGCAGCTTGCAGTACAGTTCGTAACCGATGTCGAGCATGTGCCCCGACTGCTCCCTGCCCAGGATGTTTCCGGCACCGCGCAGTTCCAGATCCCGCATGGCGATCTTGAACCCTGATCCGAACTCCGTGAAATCACGGATCGCTTTGAGACGCTTCTCGGCGATCTCGGTGAGCACCTTGTCCTTGTGGTACATCAGGTAGGTGTACGCGATGCGCCCTGCCCGGCCCACGCGTCCGCGCAGCTGGTACAGCTGTGCCAGACCGAACCGGTCCGCGTCCAGAACGATCATCGTGTTGACGTTGGGGATATCCGTTCCGGATTCGATGATCGTCGTTGACACGAGGATATCATATTCTCCCGCAGCGAAATCCATGATGATGTTCTCCAGTTCCGCCTCCTTCATCTGTCCGTGGCCTACGGCGACGCTCGCATGCGGAACCAGTTCCTGAATGGTCTGCGCGACCGTATTGATGGATTTGACACGGTTGCTGAGCACATAGACCTGTCCGCCCCTGGCCAGTTCTTTCTCGATGGCCTCCCGGATCAGGAAGGAGTCTTCCTCCATAACGTATGTCTGGACCGGATAGCGTCCTTCCGGCGGTTCTTCAATGGTGCTCATATCCTTCATACCCGACAGTGACATGTGCAAAGTCCTCGGGATCGGTGTCGCAGACAGCGTGAGCACGTCCACATTTTCCCTGAGCTGCTTGATCCGCTCCTTGTGGCGCACGCCGAAACGCTGCTCCTCATCGATCACGAGCAGACCCAGATCGTGGAACTTCATATCTTTTGAGAGCAGCCTGTGTGTCCCGATCACCAGGTCCACATCGCCCTTTCCGATGTCTTTGATGATCTTTTTCTGCTGGGTGGGTGTGCGGAAACGGGACAGCATCTCCACCCGCACCGGGAACTTCTCGAACCGTTCTTTCAATGTATAAAAATGCTGGTTAGCCAGGAGCGTCGTCGGAACAAGGACCGCAGCCTGTTTCCCCTCAATAACGCATTTGAACAGCGCTCTGGCCGCGACCTCCGTCTTGCCGAATCCCACGTCGCCGCACAGCAGCCGGTCCATAGGATATGGCTTTTCCATATCTTCCTTGATTTCACTGACGCAGCGGAGCTGATCGTCCGTCTCAGTATACGGGAAGCTGTCTTCGAATTCCTTCTGCCAGGGAGTATCTTCTGCAAAGGCATACCCACCCCGGTTGCGCCTGACATTGGCGACCCGGATCAGTTCTTCAGCAAGGTCAGAAACCGCTGCCTGGGCGCGAGCCTTGGTGGCCTTCCACTCCGTTCCGGACAGTTTGTTGAGACGCGGCGTGATCCCGTCTCCGCCGATGTATTTCTGCAGGCTGTCCAGCTGGTCCACAGGAATGTACAGCATGTCCGTTCCGGCGTATTCCACCTTGAGAAAATCCTGCTTCATGCCCTGCACGATGAGCTGTTCGATGCCGGTGAACTTGCCGATACCATGACTTTCATGGACGACATAATCCCCTTTCTGTACATCGGCGAAGCTTTTGATCGGATTGCCGCCCCGCGCGGATCTGGACCGTTTCCGGCGTCTCTTGCTGCCGCCGAAGATGTCACCTTCCCATATATAACAGCGCTTCCGGTCTGTCAGTTCCATGCCGGCAGTGATCACGCCTTCGATAACCTGCACATGGCCTGCTTCATATCTGCCCGGGAGCACCCGTTCATTGAATGTCTCGTGCTGGACGAATTCCAGCATGTTCTTTTTTCTCTCTTCTGTGCTGCAGACGATCTGAACATCAAAGCCGCGGGCGATGTAGCCTTCCAGATCAGCACGAAGCTGATCCATATGTCCGTCGTACTGAGGCATCTGTCTGGTCTGCACCTGCCGCAGCTCATGCAGGAACGGACCTTCCGCCGAGTCCTTGCCCCCTTTGATCGTCATGACAAAAGGCGTGAAGATCGTGCAATCGATTCCTTTCTCTGCCGCCATCCTGTAGATACCGAAGAAATCCTCCTGGTCGGATAAAGCCGCGAAATCTTCACGGATCCCTCTGCCGCTCTCCAGGATGCCTACGATTTCGCTGTGACGCTCCGCCGCATTCGCTTCGATCGTCTCCAAAATCCTGGATGGATCATCGATCATGATCTGCAGATCCGTCATATAATCCCAGATATACGTTGTCTCATCATAAAAGTAACTGAGAAACCGCTCCAGGTACTGAAGGTTTGTCATCGTAGACGCGAACTCTAGCAGCTGATCTCTGCGTTTCGACAGTTCCTTTCCCAGGTCCGGGCTTTCTTCATTCTTTTGCGCTCGTTTGATAGCCCTGTCATAGGCGCGGCGGATGCGTCCGGACGCCTTTTCGAAGAGCGCGGGATCACGCGGCAGCTGGGAGCACGGGTAAATCGTCAGGCTGCTTAAGGTCTCAACGGAACGCTGGGTCTCGAGATCGAACGCCCTGATGGAATCGATCTCCGTGTCAAACAGCTCGATGCGGTAGGGATCCTCCCCTTCCGGCGTGTAGATATCGATGATGCCGCCCCGGATGCTGTACTCACCCCGCGCTTCTACCATGGAAACCCGGTCGTAGCCCAGAAGCGACAGACGATTGCGAAGCTGCCCCAGATCAAGATCCTGCCCCAGTTCCAGTTCGATCGTGTTCTCGGTGAATATCTCCTTCGGCGGCATCTTCCGGATGGCGCCCGTGACCGGTGCAATGACGATGCACCTTTCGCCCCCTGTCACGGCCTTCAGTACGCGTATGCGCTCCATAAGCGCGTCATTGCTCTTGGCTTCGTAGGCGATGGCGCTGTCCTCATCCGGCGGAAGCACGTAGACAGGCTCGCCACCATTAAAAAAAGAGAGGTCAGTCTGAAGACGCTGCGCCCTGCTCAACGTGGGCACAACGATCAGACACTGACCGTGATTCTCCTGTCTTTTTTCAGCTATGAACGGCGCGACGCGTCCCTCTGACGCGCCGGCGATATTAATCGTCGTCATGCTTTTCTTCTTGTTTTTCTTCTTTCTTGTCTTCTTTTTCTTTCTTCTTGCTTGTATTGAACCGGTTCATGGCGATGTCGATCCCATCGGTGATGATGCAGTCGATCGCGGCAGCCGCCTGCCGGATCGCTTCTGCCAAAACCGGCGCTTCCTTGTCCGTGACCTGTCCTGTGACATAATCTTTCCATTCATCGCCTGCAGTGCCGCCGATTCCAATACGGATGCGCGGGAACGCATCATCCTGAAGCTGGTAGATGACCGACTTCATCCCGTTATGGCTCCCGGCGCTTCCCTTTTTCCGTATACGCAGGGTCCCCGCTGCCAGATCCATATCGTCATAGATGACGATCAGATTCTCAATGGGGACGTCATAATACCGCATGACCTCACGCAAAGACTCCCCGCTCAGGTTCATATATGTCTGCGGTTTCACAAGCAAAACCTTCTCCCCCGCGATCCTTCCCTCGCCGATGAGCGCCTTGTGCTTGATCCTGCGCACGTCGATCCCATGGGCTGCCGCGAATTCATCCACAGTCAGAAAGCCCATGTTGTGACGTGTTCTTTCGTATTGTCTGCCTGGATTACCCAGGCCTGCGATAACGTACATATTGAAAACTGTATCCTGTTAGAATCTGTTTCCTGCAAACAGCTTACTGATGGATTCGTTGTTGTGGATTCTCACCAGTGACTCCGCGAACATCGGGCCGACGGAAAGCACCTTGATCTTGTCGATCATCTTCTCTTCCGGAATCGGCATGGTGTTCAGGAGAACCAGTTCCTCAATCGCTGAATCCTGTATCCTCTGGATGGCAGGTCCGGAAAGCACCGCATGTGTCGCGCATGCTCTGACACTCTTTGCGCCTAGATCTTTCAGCGCATTGGCTGCATTTGTGATCGTGCCGGCTGTATCGATCATGTCATCAAGAAGTACGCAGTTTTTGTCCTCGATGTCACCGATGATGTTCATGATCTCGCTGACGTTTGGTTTCGGACGTCTCTTGTCGACGATGGCGATCGGGCAATTGAGCGGTTCAGCCATGTTCCTAGCTCTCGGCACGCTGCCGTGGTCCGGGGATACGATGACAAGATCATCGATGTTCTGTTTTCCGTAGTATTCAGTAAGTAGAGGCTGTCCGATCAGATGATCTACAGGAATCGTGAAGAATCCCATGATCTGGGCTGCATGCAGGTCCATGGTAATGACTCTGTCAGCGCCGGCTGCAACGATCATATCCGCTACCAGCTTGGCTGTGATCGGATCTCTTGCTTTTGCCTTACGATCCTG
>CAMOXP010000047.1 GCA_946629205.1 uncultured Bacillota bacterium | reverse complement strand
GAGGAACAAATCAGGGAAGCTGCAGGGCTGTCAGGTCAAGGCAAGTGATAAAATCAGATTCAAAAACACACAGACCCCCGGAATGATCCGGGGGATTTTTTCATGTGTGACAAGCCTATTCTTTCGCGTAATGGGTGAAGAACTCTGTTTTGTCCGGCCGGACGTAGTTGCGGGTGAACTCGATCTTCTGTCCTTTCGCGTCCCGCGTCAGATTGCTGAGCTCCATGACGGCCTGATCGGCGGTTAGGTTGATGAGCTTCGCGCGGGAAGGCTCCAGAAACAGAACTCTCAGCGTCTGGTCCGCATCGGTAGGCCGCAAGCCGTTCCATGTGAAAATATCGTAGATCGAGAACAACTCGATATCCACATCACCATAAGAGGGAAGTATTTTTTCCGGAATATAGATCTCTTCCAATGCGACAGGCTCGTTGTCCATGTAGTCGATGCGCCTGGTAAACCAGAGCGGATCATTTTCTTCAAGGTCCAGCAGTCTGGAGTAGTAAGGACCTGCCGGGCGCAGCGCTTTGAGCAGCACGCGGGTATGAGCTGCGATAGAGCGCTCGTCCATCGTCTGGCGATATCCGCCCAGTGTTTCCAGGTCCCGTTCCGCCTTGGGACCGTTCACAAAGACCCCTTTGCCCTGAACAGAACGGAGAAGTCCTTCGTATTTCAGAGCGGACAATGCGCTGCGCACAGACAGGGGGTTCAGGTCATAGGTCTCCGCAAGCTGGGATTCAGAAGGGATAGCTGTCCCCACAGGATATTCACCATCTTCTATTTTACTGCGGATCACTTCACGGAGCTGAATGTACAGTGGTGATTTGTAATTCGCATCACTCATGGTCAGCACCTCCTGCATAGTCCCAGCGCAGCACGCTGGACATTTCAACAACATCTACACGGGCAACCGTACGGCAGTATTCTACAACGACATCATCCGGGGTTCTGGTGGTACTGACGATCCAAAAGGCCGGAGAATCCGGTTTGATCTCCAGGTATTCGGCCTCTTCTGCTGTGGCGGCTGTAATGCTGGCTTTCTCTTCCCCGTGATCCATGACAAGACCGTAGGATTTCTCCAAAACAGCAAACAAAGATCCTTTGACCAGATCATGCTCCTCCAGTCCCGGCGCCAGATCGCATGGAATAAAAGCGTTCTCGATCATGATCGGAACGCCGTCGAGGATGCGCAGCCGGGATATACGGTACAGTTTTTCACCCAGCATGCGCTGAAATCTCTGGGCGAGATGCTTGTCGCATTCCACCTTGGAAAAAGACAATAATCTTGTTTCAGATTTTGCCTCATAGTGAGATGCGTATTTCGTGAAACTCTCCAGATTCTGCAGTGTGCGCACGAAACGCGGTGCAATCATGGTGCCCCGGCCCTGGACGCTGTACAGTCTGCCGGCTGCTTCCATGGATGCGATGGCGCTGCGCAGGGTGACCCTGTTCAGATTCCACATCTGACTCAATTCCCGTTCAGGAGGGAGCCGGTCATGTGCTTTCAGGTTGTTTTCCAGGATATAGCTTTCGAGATATTCGGTCGCAAGCTCCTTAGGGCGCGGTTTATATGTGTTCATATTAATCCATCCTTTAATTGGTATAAAATGATTATATATCAGTATACTGTTTTTTGCAATAATAAATAAAATTGTGAAATAGTTGAAAATTCGTTGACATTGGTATAAGTTTAGCATAAACTTATTTATATAAGATTGCAACACTTTTATCTTTCTGAATAATCGAATAATCGTGAAACGAGGTGGATGTTTTGGAAAAGGCAATTGTGGCACTGAAGGGTGTGAACAAGTGGTATGGAAACAATCACGTTGTGAAGGATCTCGATCTGGAAGTGGCGGAGGGAGAATTCCTGACGCTGCTGGGACCGTCCGGATGCGGGAAAACAACGACCCTTCGTATGATCGCCGGGTTTGAAGACGCGAGCAGCGGCCGTATCGAAGTCCAGGGCGAGGGCGTCGACGAGAAGGAGCCATATCAGAGAGACGTCAATACCGTATTTCAGAGTTATTCTCTGTTCCCCCATCTGAATGTATTCGATAACATCGCGTACGGACCCCGAATCAAGAAGAGACCAAAAGAAGAAATCGAACAGGATGTGGAAGAGATGCTTCGTCTGGTCCAGATGAGCGGGTACGAGAAACGGAAACCGGACGCTCTGTCCGGCGGGCAAAAGCAACGTATCGCCATTGCCAGAGCGCTGATCAACAAGCCGAGGGTGCTTTTGCTCGATGAACCTCTGGGCGCGCTGGATCTGAAACTCCGCAAGCAGATGCAGATCGAACTTAAGCGTCTGCAGAAGAAACTGGGCATCACTTTTATCTATGTTACCCACGATCAGGAAGAGGCCATGTCCATGTCGGACCGTATCGCTGTCATGAAGGATGGGATCATCCTGCAGATCGACAAGCCGACAGAAATCTACAACAGACCAAACTGCCGCTTCGTTGCTGACTTTATCGGTGAATCCAATATCATGGGCGGTACCGTGACGAAGGTGGAAGGCGATCTGCTGACGGTAGCGACCCCGGACGGTGAAGTACAGACAAAGGGCGTTGGTTTTGCAGTGGGTGAGGAAATCGATATTTCCGTGAGAACAGAGTATCTGGAATGCAGCAGCGAGCCTGCCGGCAGCTTCAGTCTCAAGGCAACGATCCGCGATTTCACCAACATGGGCACCGTCATCAAGACCAGTGCCCTGACGGCCAGCGGGAAGGAACTTCGGATCTCTGCGTTTGAGCAGGACGAAAACCTGCACGAAGGACAGGATGTCTATCTTTTCTGGAAGCCGGAGAAGTCCGTTCCGATCCACAGAGAACAGAAGGAGGCGAAGGCATGACAGCGTCAAAAGGCAGAGCGAAGGGAACGAACCGTCTGCCTTTGCTGGCGCAGGCGGGCCCGGTGTCCCTTTGGATGATTCTATTCGTTACAATTCCCATGCTGTTCATCATTTTCATCAGTTTTATGACGAGAGGGACTTTTGGCGGCGTTGAGTACACACCGTCTCTGGAGTCATATCAGACGATGATGGAAGTCACCTATTTCCATATAATCGTGAAAAGTCTTGGGGTCGCTGCAGAGACCACGATCGCGTGTCTGATCGTCGGATATCCTTTTGCCTATTACATTGCACGTAAACCGCCGGCAACGGCCTCAAGGCTGATCACACTCCTCATGATACCGTTCTGGACCAACTCGCTGATGCGTCTGAACGCGTGGATGCTGATCTTTCAGACCAACGGCCCGGTGAACAACTTCATGCTGAACACCCACATGATCGATAAGCCGATCACCTTCATCTTTACGGATGGACTGGTGCTCCTGGGATTGATCACCAACTACCTGCCGTTTGCCGTACTGCCGATGTATTCTTCGATCGAAAAACTGCAAAAGCCGATCTTGGAGGCGTCAGCGGATCTCGGAGCAAAACCAAGCGTGACTTTGCTGAAGGTCACACTCCCGCTGACATTCCCCGGAATCTTCTCGGCGATCATCCTGACGTTCATCCCGGCGCTGGGAACATACGTCATCACAGACATGCTGGGCGGCGGTAAAGTCCTCTACATCGGTAATATCATCAAGAATCAGTTCGGAACGATCCGGAACTGGCCGCTGGGCGCGGCGATGTCAGTGCTTCTGCTGGCAGTGACGGCACTGATGATCTTCTTGTACTCCAGATTCGCCAAAGTGGAAGATATGGAGGTGGTATAGATGGCTGAGAAAGAAAAACTGAACCGCAAACAGAAGCGGGACCGCAGACGGAAGATCCCGTGGACGATATTCGCAGCGCTGGTATACGCCAGCTTCTATATCCCCGTACTGGTGATGATCCTGTTCTCCTTCAATGACGCGAAGAGAAATTACTCCTGGATGGGATTCACCACCGAGTGGTATCCGAAACTGTTTTCTTTTGGGAACCATGATCTGTGGGAATCTCTGGTATATTCCCTGGTCATCGCCATACTGGCTACGGTCATCAGCGTCATCATCGGCGTCCTGGGAGGCATCGGGCTGAAGAAATTCGAATTCCGTGGTAAGAGGTTCATCAACATGATGCTCTTCGTACCGATCGTTGTACCGGAGGTCGTCATGGCCGTATCTATGCTGATCATCTTTATGATCGTCGGGATCAAACTCGGCCTGGGCACGATCGTGATCGGACACTGCACCTTCTGCATTCCGTATGCGGTCATTATCATCAAAGGCAGGATCACCGGAGATAACGAAACGCTGCAGGAGGCTTCCATGGATCTGGGTGCGAACCGGATCCAGACGTTCCTGAAAGTGACGATTCCAAGTATCATGCCTGGGATCATGTCGGCAGCATTCCTGTCCTTCACATTGTCCATCGATGATGTCATGATCTCCAACATGCTTGCCGGAGCCAGCCAGTCAACGCTTCCGGTTCTGATTCTGTCAGTGAACCGTACCGGTATCACGCCGGACATCAACGCTCTGACGACCATCATGGTCATCGTTATGCTCTTCGGCATGGTCGTGATGAACATCATGCAGAGGATCCATAACAAGAGGGAAGCGAGGATCATGGCAGAGAGTGACGCACGAATTCAAGCTGCACGCTTGGCAGCTGAAGAATATTAAATCATTTATTGAGAGGAGGTTTTTGTAAATGAAAAAGAAACTATTGGCACTGATCCTCGGGCTTGTCGTAATGTTCGCATTCACAGCCTGCGGAAGCAGCGATTCAGGTGATTCCGGGGACACCGCGTCTAAGGAACTGAATATCTTCATGTGGAGTGATTATCTCTCCGATGATGTTGTTTCTGATTTCGAGAATGAAACCGGAATCAAGGTCAACCTTAGCTACATGAACGACAATGCGGACTCCGTGAACAAGCTGACGGCAGGCGCCGGTGATGAGTACGACCTGATCATGACCTGTGACGCTTACATGGAATCCCTGATCAATGGCGGTTATCTGGAAGAGCTGGATCTTTCCCAGATCCCGAATTCAGAAAACATCAACAAGGCGTACTGGTCTGAAGAGAACCAGAAGTACTGCATCCCTTATCTGATGAACTACATCTATGTGGTTTACGATACCGAAAGATGCCCGATCGAGATCACCTGCTACAACGACCTGATCAAGCCGGAAATGAAGGGACAGCTCGGATCGATAGACGGAGCACGCAACCTGTTCCCGATCGCGCTGATCGCGCTCGGATACGACCCGAACTCCACAGAGGAGTCAGAGATCGCGGAAGCTTATGAATGGCTGAAGAAGTACAATGATAATGTTGTTGCATACGGTTCCACAGAAACCAACATCGTAAACGGCACCATTTCCGCTATGCTGACCTATGACGGAAACACTGCTGAAGCCATGGCTACAATGGGCGACAACAATACCCTGACTGTAGCGCCGTTCAAAGAAGACCCGGTACAGCTCGGCTTCGACCTGTACGTCATCCCGAAGGGAGCGAAGCATGTTGACGCTGCCAACGCGTTCCTGAACTACATTACCGATCCGGAAGTGATGGCTAAGAACCTGATCGAAAATCCGTATTCCTGCCCGAACGATGCTGCTGTAGCTGCAGCTTCTGAGGAATACAGAAACGGTCCGGCATTCGACTTCGACTATAAGGAAAACATCTTCTTCCAGGAAGACGTTGGCGATGCCATCAAGATCTATGATAAGTACTATCAGAAATTAAAGGTCGATACCGGGGAGTAATCGGGAGGACAACACCTTGATCAATTTCAAAGAGCAAGAAAAAATCGACAGCGTGCGCGGAGCGCTGGCACTGCGTGCGAAAATCGAACCGCTGGTAGACAGTATCTGGAACAAAGGACTGCAAAATCTGTGTTTCCTGGGAATCGGCGGTACATGGGCAAGCTGTCTTCAGGTGGTTTGCTACATGAAAGAGCGCACGGAGATGGAAGTCTTCGCGATGAACGCTGCAGAGTACAACACCACAGGCGACCGGAGGATCGGCCCCGGCACCTGTGTGGTGATCTCTTCTGTTACGGGAACGACCGAGGAAATCGTTGAGGCTGTTCAGCTGGTCCAGAAGGCAGGCGCGGAGGTCATCGGATTTATCGACAAAGCCGACGCGAAGCTTGCGGAAATGGTAGACCACTGTATCACTTACAAGTCCAACGAACAGATGAAGTTCTTTATCACTGCGGACCGGTTCCTGATGCTTGCAGGGGAACTGCCGGAGTATGAAGAAATGTACGCGCAGTTTGACCAGTATCTTCCGGAAGCCCTGGTGGAAGCCGAAAAGGCGGCGGATGATTTTGCCCGTGATTTCGTCAGTGCGCACAAGGATGACGCGCTGCACTATTTCGTCGGCGGAGGAACGCTCTACGGGGCAACGTACTCCTATGCGATGTGCTACTGGGAGGAGATGCACTGGCACAGAACCAAATCCATCCACTCCGCAGAGTTTTTCCACGGCATGCTGGAAATCGTAGAGAAGGATACTCCGGTGACGCTGTTTATCAGTGAAGACAAGCAGCGTCCGCTAGGAGAACGTGTGGCAAAATTCCTGCCGCGCGTCTGTGACAATTACACCGTCATCGACACCAGGGACTATGCCCTGACTGGAATCTCCGAGGCGTACCGCGGCAGAGTCAGCCATCTGGTCATGCATGCAGTCACCGACCGCATCGATGCGCACCTTGTGGATCAGACCGGGCACGACATGGATCTGCGGCGTTACTACCGTAAGATGGAATACTAGAGAGATCTATCATGGAATTCGGACTGTTTACCTGCGGGTATCAGAGAACAAATCTCAAACAGGCATTTGCAGATGCATCATCGTTCGGCTATGATTATATCGAACTCTGGGGTGGGCGGCCACACGGCTTTGCACCGGATCTGATGAAAGGTGCGGCTGACAGAGTTCGAAATCTCAGTGAACAGTACGGCGTGCCGGTGCGTGTTTACACGCCGGAGCACAACGCCTACCCGTTCAACTATATGATGGGAGACCGGACCCAATGGGAGGACAGCATCCGATATCTGAAAACAGCGATCCAGGCCTCTGCTCTTCTGGGAGCAGAGGCTATGCTGATTTCGATCGGGCACAGCGGAGACCTCAGCCCGGAACGCAGAGAGGAGCGCCTGCTGCGAAGTCTTGCGCCACTTTCGGAGGAAGCGCAAAAGCAGGGGGTGACTTTGCTGCTGGAGAATCTAACGCCGATGGAATCCGACGGGTATACGACGCTGGAGGACTACAGCAGCCTGTTTGATCGGCAGCTGCCGTGCGTCAAAGCCATGTGTGATGTCGTCGTACCGTTCGTTCAAGGCCGCGATCCCGTAGAATACCTCCATGTATTGGGACCGAAGATGGTGCATCTGCATCTCACAGATTCCAACGGCGCGGATGAATCGCACATTATGCCAGGGGATGGTATCATGGATCTGCGTACTCTGCTCGGAGATTTCCGCAGCGCCGGATACGATGGGAACGTGACCATCGAACTGGTAACGGGGTATATGGACGATCCTACCGGGGCTGCGTCCCTGGCAATCAAGAGAGTAAAGGAGTTATTATGAAACGAATCGCATGTATCGGTGACAACTGCGTCGATTTCTATGACGAGACAGGTGAACGCTATCCGGGAGGCAATCCCGTGAATGTTTCCGTGTATTTCCGGAGACTCGGCACGCCGTCCTCCTATATCGGCGCTGTGGGAAACGACGAAAACGGAAAGATGATCATCGATTCCCTGGCGGGCAAAAGCGTGGATGTGAGCCATGTGAAAGTGCTGGAGGGAATCACTGCCATCACGCATGTGCAGCGGATCAGCGGAGAGCGCGTGTTCGGGGACAGCGATCCGGGCGTTTCCGCCCTGCTGGAACTGACGGAAGAGGATCTGGATTTCATCGGAACGCACGATCTGGCAGTCACCGGACTGTGGGGATACACCGAGCCGTTCCTTCCGATCCTGAAGAAGCGGGGGATCCCCATTGCCTACGACGCATCGAATTACCCGGATCTGCCGCAGGGAAAGGAAGGAATCCGGCACGCGGATTACGTTTTCTTTTCCGATGACGAGGCAGACGAGGAGCAGCTGCGGCAGAAGATGCGAAGCATTGCGGCAGCAGGCCCGAGCGTTGTGGTAGCCATGCGGGGAAGCCGCGGAAGTCTTGCCCTGGAAGGGGAACGATACGAAGCCTCCGGGATCGTAAACTGTGAGGTAGTAGATACCATGGGAGCAGGAGACAGCTACATCGCCGGATTCCTCAACGCCCATCTGGACGGCGCCGACCTGACAGACTGCATGCGGAAAGGTGCAGAGAACGCTGCGATCACCATCGGATACAAAGGAGCCTGGTAAGCCGGGCATCAATCATATGGGAAAGAATACTGGCCTTGGGAACATTGCGTTTCCAAGGCTCTTTTGCTGAGGAGCGGTTTGTGGTAAATTATATACAGAGCAGCATTTCGAAGTCGGAAGGAGCGAACGCGAATGAACTACAGGGAAATCAGAACCAATGAAATGATCAATACATATATACGTCAGGCGGATGTGGCGCTGTCGGAGCTGGGATATACGGAACACAGCTTCCCCCATGTGACGTCTGTCGCGGAGAAGGCGGGGTATATCCTGCAGACGATGGGATATGACAACCGCCTGATCGAACTGGCGAAGATCGCCGGATATCTGCATGATATCGGCAATCTGGTCAACCGCATCGAGCACAGCCAGTCCGGCGCGATCATGGCGTT
>CAMOXP010000046.1 GCA_946629205.1 uncultured Bacillota bacterium | reverse complement strand
GCACGGGGATAGCTCGCTGATACTGACAGGGCTGCCTGTCTTGAACGAGAAGCCCTCTCCTCTAAGCCATAAGGCGTAGGTGGGGGAGCACGTCACTCAACAAACGCGTACTTGCGGAGTCTGTCGAAGGCTTCTTCCACGCGAGTGCGCGGCAGGGCCAGGTTCATGCGGATGGAATCCTCCCGGTTGAACTGGCGGCCGTCCTGCCACAGGACGCCCACTTCCACGCCGGCGCGCAGCAGCTCGTCGAGGGTTTTGCCGTGGGCTCTGAGCCAGTCCCCGCAGTCGAGGAGCAGCATGTACGTGCCTTGCGGCTTCGATACGTCCACGCCTTTGAAATGCGTCTTGATATACTCCACTGCAAAATCTATATTGCCGGTCAGTACGCTCCTGAGTTCATCCACCCACTCCATTCCTGTATCGCTGTACGCGCCGATGAGGGCGTGCATGGACAGGACATTCATGGCGTTGTAAACGCTTAATGCGGACTGCCGCTTGACCCTTGCTCTGAGGTAGTCGTTGCAGATGATGTGGTAGCTGCCCACCAGCCCTGCCAGATTAAAGGTCTTGGACGGCGCGTAGAACGCAATGGTCCGCTGCCGCGCGTCTTCGGAAACGGACTGCAGCGGGATGTGCCGGTACCCTTCCAGCGTCAGATCCGACCAGATCTCATCGGAGACAACGTAGACATTATTTCTCTCGAATATCTCAAATGCTTTCTCCAGTTCCTCCCTCTCCCAGACGCGTCCCGTCGGGTTGTGGGGTGAGCAGAAGATCATCGTGTGGATGCGGTGCTTGCGGATCTTTTCTTCCATATCCGCATAGTCCATGCGCCAGACACCGGCTTCGTCCTTCACCAGTTCGCTGCCGATCAGATGGTATCCCATCTGCCCGACCTCTTCCAAAAATCCCACGTACGTCGGCGCGTGCACGAGCACGTTGTCACCGGAACTGCACAGCACAGCCAGCGCGCTGAGCACGCCTCCCAGAACACCGTTCTGGTATCCGATATGCTTTTGCTCCAGCCCCGTCACGCCATTGCGCACTTCATGCCAGCGGATGATGCTTTCGTAATATTCTTTTCTCGGCGCGAAGTAGCCGAAGGCCGGATGCTTTGCCCGCTCGATCACGGCTTTGCAGATGGCCGGCGCTGTCGGGAAGTTCATATCCGCGACCCACATGGGGATCAGGTCGAACCCGTCTTTGATTTCTCCCACCGGCGCGATGCCGTAGGGATCCTCTTCCGGCGCCACCGCGATGGCATCCATGCCCTTTCTGTCCAGTATGCTCGTAAAATCGTATTTCATTTCGTGTTCCTCCCCCTATTATATCCGCAGAGGCGACTTGCGCTGCTGATTGTTCTTGATTTGCAATTGCTCTTTATTTGCAAATGTTGTTTTTCGAAATTATACTATATGATATGGTGACCAAAAGCAATCAAAGAACTGACGATTTATCCGGTCTGCTTCTGGACTGGTACGATAAAAACAGGCGCTCCCTCCCCTGGCGGGAAGACCCCGCGCCTTATCACGTCTGGCTGTCAGAGATCATGTTGCAGCAGACCAGAGTAGAAGCCGTACGCGGGTATTATGCGCGCTTTCTAGAGGCGCTGCCCACGATCGAAGCCCTCGCAAAAGCAAACGAAGATCTCTGCACGAAACTCTGGCAGGGTCTGGGCTACTACAGCCGCGTGCGGAACCTGCACAAGGCGGCGGTGCAGATCATGGAAGAACACGGCGGCAACATGCCCCGGACTTCCCGCGAACTGCAGAAACTGGCGGGCATCGGTCCTTATACGGCAGCTGCCATCGCCTCGATCTGTTTTGATGAGCGGATCCCCGCCATCGACGGGAATCTCCTGCGCGTTTTTTCACGCATGACCGGCTACCATGAAGACATCAAATCCGGCGCCGCGAAATCTGCGGCAGCGGAGTTTTATGATGAGATTTTTCCACAGGAGCGCTGCGGCGATTTGAATCAGGCGCTGATGGATCTGGGCGCGTGCGTCTGCCTGCCAAACGGCACACCCCAGTGCGGGGCATGCCCATGGCAAGCCCGCTGCCATGCAAAAGCAAACGGCCTGTGTCTGGAGCTTCCTTATACCGCGCCAAAAGCCGCCCGTTCCATCGAACACAAGACCGTGTTTCTCATTTATTATCAGGGCAGGCTCGCCCTGCGCAGGCGTCCGGACAAGGGTCTTCTCGCCGGGCTCTACGAATATCCCAACGCAGACGGCACGCTGACCGCAGCTGAAGTCCCCGCATATCTGCAGAGTCTGGGCTTTTCTGCTGTGCAGGCCCATCCCCTTCCTGCGGCGAAGCACATCTTCACGCACAAGGAATGGCACATGACCGGCTGGGAGATCCTGGCCGACGAATGGGAGGAATTCACTTCCGGAAAACCGCGGAAGCATGAGCTGTTCCTCGCCTCCTCTGCCGACCTGCGCGATGTCTACTCCATCCCATCCGCCTTCGCGAAGTACACCGCGCAGATCCGGATGGATTATCTGGAGTGAATGCCGCCGCAGCTTGTGAAACAATTCCGCCGCCGGTATTGTACCAATATGCAAGTTCATACTATAATCAGACTATGACATTCGATATCCATACAAGGAGGAAAAGCCAAGGGCATTGTCAGTTATACTGTGAAGAACACAAATGCATAATCACTATCACAGCCACTGACTCCGGAGGCAAGAACTATCTGAAGAAATCTGTCAAAAGTCAATTACCGTAAAAATAAAGTAGTTATGGGATTAATTATTGACGGATATGTTGACTGGCGATATGTAATATAATAGATAAAGTTATCGGATGCAGCGAAAGGCCCCGGACATGAAAAACAAACAGAAAATCATAATTGCATTACTGAGTGTCGCTGTAGTTGTTGCTTTTGCAGCAGTATCTGTTTGCGTACTGCACTTTTCGGAACCTGCGAATACTGCACAGCCTGCATCCGGCGATAATGGGCAGACCTGGGAAGAACAGCTTGATGATTCAGAGCTGATACAATACTTGACAGCCCTCTCTAAAAAGACACGATCCGTAAGCAGACAATCGGCGCTCCATGGAGTGCTGCGCATGTTCTCATCTGCTTCTGTCGACCGGACGCGCGGCCTGGAGACTGCACAGGAGCCGGTTGCAGTAGACGACGCCCCGACGCCTCTGGCCGCACCGGGTGAATCTGAAGAATCACCGGATCAGGCGGAACCGGCAGGAGAAGCCGGCGGCGATGACGGAACCCCGGCCGAATCCGGGTCTGAACTGGAGGATGCTGTTCCGCAGCAGGAGCAGCCGGCTGAGACCGAAGCAGATACAGAAGAAGAACAGCAGGCCGCTCCCGAAGAGCAGCCTCAGACTGAACCTGCTGAAGAGCAGCAGGAAGACCTTGAAGAGCCGGAAGAAGAGGAAGTTCCGGACACAGAGTACGGAACCCCTACCGGCAACTGGGGCTACGGCAACCAGTGGAAGAATGTCCAGTGGGTCGAATATGAAAAAGACGGCAGCTACACGATCGTCTGCAGCGTCGTAGACAAAAGTCTTGGCGGTGAGAAGAACGCCATGATCCGTCTGCTCAACGATAACGGATCCGGTGATACAAGCGTCAAATCGAAACTTCAGGGACGCGTCACAACGATTGTCTTTAAGAAGGGAATCACCGGTATCGGCTGGACCTATCTGAACACGCAGAGCACATCCAGCAACTACTATGAGCCTTCCTGGCCAAACGAAGCATCGGACCCCGATGTAACATACAGCGTGAACTCAAACAAGACCGACACCTTCAACGGATTTACGAAGCTGAAGACTGTCGTGCCTTGCAGCACCATCGAGCGTATCGGCTGGTCTGCCTTCCGTAAGTGCAGCAGCCTCAACGATTTCGACTTCAGAAAGTGCCCTCACCTGAAGGAGATCCTGAACCAGGCCTTCAACCCGTGCCCCGCACTCAACAATATCGATCTGTCAGCCTGCAATGAACTGACCGTCATCGGCTGGTCTGCTTTTAATGGTTCCGCCACAGGCCGCGATGTAACAGTGCAGTTTCCTTCAAACGGCAGACTCAGCATCATCGGCGGAAACGCCTTCAATCCTTTCGGCAAGAGCGCTTCTACTTTTACCGTAGATTTCTCCGGCGTTGCATCATCGCTCACGCAGATCCAGCGCGGCGCCTTCAATGGTGCACACATAGCAGGAGACCTGAGCTGTCTCGATCACCTGACAATGCTCGGAAACAACGCTCTCCAGAACACGAATATCACCGGCGTTCAGATTTCACCTGACATGACATCTTTCCCAAGCAACGCCTTCAGCGGATGCGGAAACATCGAGAAGATCGTCTGGGCGTCGTCATCCTACGGCGGAAGTCTGAACGGAAGCGAGTTTTCTGCTTCTTCCGGATTCGAGCTGACCATCGGCGGCAGCGTGACGAAACTGCCGAAGAATTTCTTTAAGACCTTTAAAGCTGCAAGCGACGTCTTCTTCGAAGGCGTACCGGGCGGGCATGTCATCAGTATCAAATCAGATGCAACTGCCGGCGGCGTGCAGCCATTCACGAATATCAGCCGCAACTGCTACGTTGATGAGCAGGGCGTTGTATATGAACTGACCGGAAACGACAAGGCCCGTGTGGTTTACTGTCCGCCGAAACTGTCTGAATACACCGTTCCTGCAGAGATCACCACGCCTGCAGCAGGATCTGCTTCCGCGAAAAACTACATCGTGACAGCGATTGCTCCATATGCATTTACAAAGGCACGGAATCTCAAGACGATCAGCTTCGAAGACGCGGCCACCATACAGTCTGTCGGAGACAGTGCTTTTTATGGTCTCGGCGCGCTGACGAAGGTCGTCGACATGGGAACCGATCCGAGCACTGTAGCCCGCACCGTCGCAAGTGCAAAGGCCATCTTCACAGGCGTCCCTGAAGGAACCCCGGTTCCGGATACTGCTTTCGAGAAAACCGGTCTCAGGGTGTACATGATGGTTCGCTACAATGTGAAAGCTGCCAAGCCGGTAGCCAACAGCACATTGGATGGCAGTCTTCCGGGTACGGTCGGAGACGCAACGATCGATGACCTGGCGAGTGACGCCAAACTGACAGTCGACGATCTGCGCTCCCATTACTACAGAACAGCCCGGGGAAGCAGGCTTATTCACTTCCCTTACTACACCTACATCTTCCGTGGATGGAGAAGCGAGAGCGGAACACTCGTAAAACCAGGCGATGAAATCGTTCTGAACGACACTGACTCGGCCGGTAACCGGATCTACGATAAGGATGGCGACGGATGCGTTGTCCTCACTTCAGAATGGGTCGGAACATGGAAACCGAACAGCGGCAGCACAGGAACACCGTCTGCTAACTTCTCCATCTGGACGAATGTCAGCAGCGCCAACAGCACCATTGACGAAAACAAATTCCTTTCGGAGCAGCTCGTTAACTACTCTCCGAAGATCAACAACGCCATTATGTACGCGCTGGATGGGGATGAAATCATCTATCCGGATGAGCTCAAGTCCCCTGCAGTCGGCGGAAATGGCAAGTACAACATGATCACCTATGTCGGCTCTACGATTCTGGAGGCGGATAAAAACGTGCGCCAGTTAGCCGATACAGGATTTACCGCAACAGATCCGAGAAACGGGGAAGTGCACTGGAAGATTTCCTATCTGCCAAGCGACGAAGAAGTTCTGCAGAACCTGGCTGAAATGACGGAAGCCGGCGAAGTGAACATGAAAGATGAAAACGGTGTGCGCATTCCGGCTGAAGAACTGACGACAGAGAACTTTGTCGTACGTTGGTGCTGTGCGAAATACCAGGCCGGCGATGCTGACGGTTGGAACATGAACGCGAAGCTGACCCGCAAGCTCAGTTACATCGCAGTTACCAAGACCTTCTCCGGAGATCAGGGCGCAATAGAAGAAGCAATCCATCCGAAAGAAGCTGGCAGGAAGCCGTTCAACATCACCTTGACCAGTGAAACCAATCCCGATAAGGTACTGACCCTGCAGATGAAGGACCGCACCCTCGATGAGGACGAGCTGTCGACAGCATCCATTACTCACGGGAAACTGGAGCAGAAAAATCAGTACGGCTACATCCAGGTCATCCATGATGACACAGCAGATACTGACACATACGTCTGGATCGTTGCTTGTGACAAACCTGATAGTTTCTCTGTCAAAGAGAATAATTACAGCGTGACGCTCGGCGGTGTCTCCTACGGCATGATTGCACAGTACAATCAGCTGAATACAGGATTCGCACCTGATGCGGAGATTCGTCAGTGGACCAACCGTACGAAGATCACCACCCAGTCTCGTCCGAGTGATGATATCGACTTTGACCATCTCGAGACCACCAATTTCTTTAACGAATATGTAGCGAAGGATCTTTTCATCATTGAGAACTATGATGATGCAGGGATCGTCATGCCGAACGTCGTGTTCTCGGTCTTTGACGAAAACGGACAGCAGCTGAAACTGAATGCTGCGGTTAATTCCTCTGCCCAGAACCGCAGATACAGTGTGCTCCTGGATGAGGGCGGAAGTTCCGATAACGCTTTGACAGGAACTGACGGAATCATCCGCCTCACCCTGCCGCAGAAAACCGACCGCACCCATACCTACACGATCCGCCAGACAGTTCCGGAAGGTTACATCGGAGCCGGCGCTACCGTCGAATTCAATGTTGCCGTCGATACAAACGGAAACTTCACCGTAAAAGATATCAGCGGACCGAAAGATTTCGGTTCTGTCACACCGCTCAAGGGCGATACCGAAAACACTTATGGGGCTAAGGTCGTCAACGCATCCGAAAAAACGGAAGTCGTTGTAACGAAATCCTGGCAGAAAGGCATTGATCCCGAACACAGCGTCGGTATAGATCTGACCCGCACCGTCGGCGAAACAGCAGACGCTCAGGGCGCATCTCAGGACGCATCTGAAGATCAGCATTCGGATAATATGCAGACTCTGTCAGGAACAGTAGAATCGATCGTGCTGACTGCCGACGACAATTGGACGAAGACGATCCGCGATCTCCCTCTTATGAGCGGAAACAAACCTGTGACTTATTCCGTCAAGGAAACGCGCATCGGTGATGATATGGAGGACTCCCCGGCATATGATGACTGGTCGCAGACTTTGACTGTAGATGATTCCAACGCACACAGAATCAAATTCGATCTGCTCAACGAGCACAAGCCGGATATCACGGTCACCCTGCACAAGATCAACAGCGTGACGAACGAATCCCTGAAGAATGTCGTCTTCCACGTCTACAAAAAGGTAGACAGCACATATGACGGTCAGCCGGACGGCAGCACGGTAACATTTAAGGGCGTTACCTGCCGGACGGCAGCACCTGTAGATGTAACGACTTCAGACATGGGTATGGCTGAACTTACCCTCCGCACCAATCATACCTATTATGTGGAAGAGTTCAGCGCGCCGAATGGATATAAGGGTCTCGGTGTATTCATGGAACTGACTGTTGACGGAAAAGGTGAAGTGACTGTCGTACGCGATACAGAAGATCCAACGGCCGTCATCTGCTCAGCAGGCAACCGCCGCATCACGGTAAAGAATGACCCTGTCGAAGTGCCGGCGGCTCCAACCAACTATGCGCCGATCATCATTCCGTTCGTGTGCATCGCTCTCGCAGCGCTGCTCCTGCTCGGCGCTATGCGGCGCAGGAAGAGGATCTCACAGTAAGATAGATAGCGCTAGAATATCTCAACATCCTTGAGAAACCGCAGCAGTCCCGGAGGCGCCTCAGACAGATCCTCCAGATTGGTCCAGCCGAGATCGATCATCTTGTTGCCGCCATGATAATCGCTGCCTGCGGTTACATACAGGTCGTACCGTTCCGCAAGCAGGAGAGTTTCGCTCTGTATCTTCGGTGTAAATCCTGAGTAGAATGCTTCGAGCCCCTTCAGCCCGAAATCCATCAGGCGCAGGAGCCTCTGCTCCATTTCTTCACCGATGATCAACTGGTCGCCGTCTCCGTAAGAAGGATGGGCCAGAACCGGGATTCCGCCGCTTTTCAGGATGCCTTCAATCGATTCCTGCGGGTGCACATGTACGTTTTTTAACTTCTTCTTGTTGATATAGTTGGAAATCGCATCCTTCTTATCGGAAGCATATCCGTGCAGGACCATCAGGTTCGCGATGTGCGGCTTGCCCGGGTTGTCTCTGGCGAGGAGTTCTTCCACTTCTTCCTCCGTGAACTTGAACCCGAACGTCTCTTCCAGAAACGCCAGCCGCGCATTCGTCTTCTGCATGCGCATCTCGTGCCCTTTGGCAACGACTTCTGCAATGCCCGGAATGTCCGGCTCGTACCCATAGCCCAAAATGTGGTACTTCCCCAATTCGTCCTTGCACGAAAACTCGACGCCGCGTATGAACGCTGTCCGCTGATCCGCCGGCAGCTGCTTCAGTAAAGAAGGGATTTCGATTCCTGCCCTGATCGAATCGTGGTCCGTGACCGAAAGCAGATCCAGACCTGCCTCGCGGGCTTTTTCTATGATCTCAGACGGACTGTCCGTTCCGTCTGAGAATATTGTGTGCGTATGTAAATCTATTTTTTTCATATGATTAGTATATCACCGTTTGCAGAATAATGGGCGCAGAAGCATTACGCATATCCGTATCTTTTTCTCAGTACGACGACGAAGACGATCACGGGTATGATCGATCCTGCCTCGGCTACTGACGCCGCAAACCATATGCCGTTCAGACCGAAGAATATCGGCAATATCATGACTG
>CAMOXP010000045.1 GCA_946629205.1 uncultured Bacillota bacterium | reverse complement strand
AGTCGATGTTCAGTGTCTTAACGTCGATCAGGATCTCGTTGTCATAGATTTCCATTGTGTTGTCGACAACGTCTGCTGGCTGCGGCAGAACGCCCTTCGGTGAAATAACTCTGTGTGTTCCGTACGGATTACCTTTTTTCATGATGTTCCTCCTAAAAAATGTTATTTGTATTTCAGCCTTTGCTCAAGGCCCGCCTTTGATGCAAAGGCAACTTTAACGTTATGTTAATTATTTAGCAATATGCGTGCCAACAGGTTTATTTCAGGTCTCTCAACACCCTGCCAGCACTGTTTCAGCCCCTTCCCGCTTGGGATTTCGCCGTTCTTTGGGTATTTGCCGCATCTTCGTGCCGATAATATGTCCTGCGTTTGTCCTGTTTTTGTCATTTTTTTGTCAATCGTTGAACCGAAACGTGTTCTAAACGCAAAAAATGCGAACCGATTACGGTTCGCATTGTATTAAAGCGTTAGCAGGCCACCTTACAGCCCATATTTATTCTTTTTTCTGACGAACTGTGTCTGCGAAATCCCGATTGCTTTTGCGGCCTTGCGGGTGGACCCGTATTTCTCGCATGCCTGACGGATGATGTTTTTCTCAAAGGCCTCGACCATGCTTGTCAGATCGATGCTGCCCTCATCTTCTGTGTCAGACGCCGGCGCATCTATCCCCTTGATCAGATCCCTGTCCAGCTCTTTGACCACATCCATCACCGTGATGCCATCGCCGCTGCTGCCGATCAGCAGCCGCTGCACCACGTTCTCCAGTTCCCGGATATTGCCCGGCCATCTGTGGGACGCCAGGCGCTCCTTGGCATCCTCGTCAATGAACTTGCTCAAACCGAACTTCTCATTGTATTTCCGCACAAAGCTCTCCGCCAGATGCGGGATATCCTCCGTCCGTTCGTCGAGCGCAGGAACCTTGATCGGGAATACATTGAGTCTGTAGTAGAGGTCCCGCCGGAACACCCGCTTCTCTACAAGCTCCTCAAGATCCTTGTTTGTCGCGGAAATGATCCTGACATCCGTTTTAACCGGTCTCGTGCCACCGACCTTGAGAAACTCCCCGTCCTGTATGACACGCAGCAGTTTCGCCTGCATATCCATGGGCAGTTCTCCTACTTCGTCCAGGAAGATGATGCCGTTGTCCGCCGCCTCGAAATAGCCGATCTTGCCTTTGCTGTCCGCGCCTGTAAAGGCGCCCTTCTCATATCCGAAGAACTCGGATTCGATAAGGTTCGGGGAGATGGACGCGCAGTTGATCTTGACGAACGGCTGCATCTTGCGGCGGCTGTTTTTCTGTATGATGTTCGCGACTTTTTCTTTGCCGACGCCGGTCTCTCCGGTGATGAGAACATTGCAGTCGTACTTGGATACGCTCATGATTTCATCAAGCACGGACTGCATGCGGGAGCTGACGGACACGAAGTCCTCCGCTTCCTCCAGGTTGTGCTGGGTGTATTGCTGCAGGATCTCCCGGTCGACTTCCGACCGCTGTCCGCCCCGGACGGTCTTTTCCCGCGGGACCAGGCTTCCCTCGATATACGGCGCCAGTTCCCTGACGATCTCGAAGTCGAATTCATCGTACTGTTCCAGATAACCGTCAGCGCATTTGATCTGCAGATCCTTGGATGTGGCTTCGGTGACATACAGCGCGATGTTGTAATTGCTGATAAAGTTGGCGAAGATGAGTGTGCCGCCGGATCTCGCCGTCATGACGCTGATGGTCTCAGCTCCCGGGACGTCAGCGCAGTTTACGACCATATCTACCGGCTCTTTCCTTTCAAACTGTTTCAGGCACTCAGCCGGCCGCATCATGTTTACATAGACAACGTCAGTGAAAATATCAGCCTTGAGTCTCTCTATTCCGGGACCTTTCAGCGCCACCGGCGTATTCCTGTCCAGCAGGCAGAAGATTTCCGCATCCTCCCCCGCTGCTTTCCGGATGGTGTACCCGTAGATGGTCGCCATGATCACATTGTTTGCCAGCACCGCAAACCGTTTCTTGTTCTTCGCTTCCTTCGAAACTTTGTAGATCGTTCCCGATTCGTTGAGGGTAAACAGAAGAAGGCCGATGGGGATATCCTTAGGCCGTTTGACGATAGGCATGCCGGGCAGCGAAATGGCATATCCCTCCGCGTCGAACTGCGGGTAGACCTTGTCGATGCTTGTGATCTTATCGATGTACATGGGGATGCCTGCCAGCGAAGAGTTGCAGATGACTTCATCCCCGGGCTGTAAGCCTTTGGTGTTCGGATAATTACCGTCGATTTCCTCTATGACGCCGCAGAAGAGTCCGCCCGTGTCAGTGACCGGGTTGTGGAGCTTGCCTCTGCGGATGACGATGTCCTTGATCTTCTCTTTGATCTGTTCCTCATCGTTGCCAGCCTCCTGGCAGATCTGCCGGAAACTGGTGCCCTCCACGTGCACCTTTCCCAAGGCGATCTTGACTTCGCCGCTTTTCAGCTGGCTGCTGTTATCCAGTTCCCACGCCAGCGGCGTAAACGTACGGCGCGGCGTCAGGGACCGGTCAAGTCCATATGTGTTCATTTCCCTTTTCCTCCCGAACCGAAATCGGTTCGTTTTCCTCTGATTCATATGATAAACGCTTGGCATTGGTTTTGCAATATATAATCGCAGTGCAAAATCAGTACACACTTTTTGATCAATAATATGAAAAGGAGATTCAAGATGGAAAAAATTACTTCAACACTGAGACTCAGAATGTCTGCAAAGGATGCTCACTACGGCGGAGAACTGGTTGACGGCGCACACATGGTACACCTCTTTGGTGACGTTGCTACCGAACTGCTGATCAAACTGGACGGAGACGAAGGTCTGTTCTGCGCTTATGATAACGTAGAATTCCTGGCTCCGACTTATGCCGGCGACTACATCGAAGCTTACGGCGAAATCGACAAAATCGGAAACACTTCAAGACACATGACTTTCGAAGCAAGAAAAGTCATCGTTTCCAGAAAAGACATCAACGATTCCGCTGCTGACTTCCTGGAAGAGCCGATCATCGTTGCAAGAGCTTCCGGAACTTGCGTGACGCCGAAAGAGATGAAGAGGAAATAAATGCAGCCTTAGGAGTGCGGAGGGTACAGTTCACTACGTCCTCGTCGCGGATAACTGCATAAACTCACTCACAGAGAATAATAACGCCAGACAAACTCACGGCCTAAGCCGCTCAGACAAGTCTGGCGTTGTTTATTATTCTCTTTGTTCGTTTCGTTTGCAGTTATTCTCCGCTCCTGCGGAAGGCGTTCACTGTACCCTCCGCACTCTGCTGTTTCTTTTCTCGCTCCTGCGGAAATCGTTCGTTGCACCCGCCGCGTCTGTCTTAGCCCGTTGCTGATTTCTTCCGCTCCTGCGGAAGGCGTTCACTGTACCCTCCGCACTCTGCTGTTTCTTTTCTCGCTCCTGCGGAAATCGTTCGTCGCACCCGCCGCACTCTGCTGTTTCTTTTCTTGCTCCTGCGGAAGGCGTTCGTCGCACCCGCCGCGTCTGTTGCAGTTCCATGCTTACAGGGATTTGAGGTACTCGATCTCGGCGCGGGTGAGTTTGCGGTAGTGGCCCTGCAGTAGGCGGCCGAGGCGGATGTCGCCGATGGCGACGCGTTCCAGGGACTGGACTTTGTTCCCGACGGCGGCGAACATCTTGCGGACCTGGCGGTTTTTGCCTTCGTGGATGGAGATTTCCACGACTGCGGAACGAGGATTCTGTTTCAGGACGCGCACCTGGGCAGGCGATGTGACGAAGCCGCCGATGTCGACTCCCTTGCGCAGCTTTGCCAGACGGACGTTTGAAACCACGCCTGCAACTGTGGCGATATAGGTTTTGCTGACCTCGTGCTTGGGATGGGTCAGCGCGTAGGTGAGATCGCCGTCGTTGGTCATGATCAGAAGACCTGTCGTATTGTAATCCAATCGGCCCACAGGGAAAAGACGCTCCGGAATGTCTGAAACGAGATCCGCTACTGTCGGGCGGTCCTTGTCATCATCCATGGACGTAATATAACCAAGCGGCTTGTTGACGACCACGTAAACCTTGGCCGCATCCGCTTCTATGATCTTGCCGTTGACGGAGACCGTGTCTCCCTCCTCGACCTGCGTTCCCATCTCCCGGCAGACGGCGCCGTTGACTTTCACATTTCCGTTGGCGATCAGCTCGTCCGCTTTTCTCCGGGAGCAGACACCCGCTGACGCGATGTATTTATTCAGTCTCATGGAAATAGTATAACATATTTAAAATGAAAAGAGACCCGAAGGTCTCAATTCAAGAAGATAGATGTTATGCTACTAGACTGATTTAGGTTGCTTTATTGAATTAAATCAGTAACGCATTCATATAATAGACCTCGTTGCTTTTGGTGTCAACCCATTCCGGGCAATTTGTACAAAAAAAGTTTTTAAACCACTTTCGCTTTTTGTTGTATAATCTGTGCAGAATAATAAGAAAGAGAAATTAAGGAGCCAAATCAATGAGCGCAAACGCGTATAACGAACTGAAAACCAAAATCGATTCTCTGGCTGTCTTTCGCCACGTCAGAGAGGATGCGGCGGTAGCCGCTCTGCGGAAACTGCTCGAGGAGAGGAGCGTCGCGGCGTACAGCGATTTCATCTCGCTGCTTTACCCCGAAGGGGCGAACTTTTCGGAATACATCCGTAAGCTCGTCCTGGAGGATGACAACTTTTACGTCAAGGCTGTAGCGGCGGGACAGAAGATCGATCCGGAAATCGCAGCGGCCGTCAAGAATGAACTGAGCACAATCAGCGAAGTCGCAGCGGTGACTTCTGCAGAGATCCGGCAAATGGTGCTGGATTCTGATTCGCCGGAAAGCAGCCTCGCCCTTCCGAAATGGAAAACAACTGATCTGAACCTAGTGAAGGACTTCACCCGTAAGCTGGCGGACATTTCGCAGACCGGCTACGGCATCTACGCGAAATACACCTTCTTCCGGGTTGAGGACGGACAGATCGTTCCCGTCGCGCACCCGGATGTGCAGAGCATCGATCAGCTCTTTGAATACAAACGCGAGCGGGATCTCGTCATCCGCAACACGGAAGCCCTTCTGAGCGGGAGCGGCGCCAGCAACATGCTCCTCTACGGCGACATGGGAACAGGCAAGAGCTCCACCATCAAGGCTGTCGCCGCAGCATACGCTGATCAGGGTCTGCGCCTGATCGAGATGAAAAAAGAGCAGCTCTTCCAGATTCCTTCTGTCATGGAAGAGATCGCAGCGAATCCGCTCAAATTCATCATCTTCATCGACGACTTGAGCTTCGCAGGAAATGATGATAACTTCTCCGCCCTCAAGGCTACCCTGGAAGGCAGCATCACCGGATGCACCGGCAACTCCGTCATCTACGCGACGAGCAACCGCCGCCACCTGGTCCGCGAATCTGCATCCGACCGTGTGAGCGGCGCCGGTTTCGATGATGATCTGCATCTGAACGACACCATGCAGGAGACCATGAGTCTCGCTGCCCGCTTCGGACTCACCATCACCTTCAGCAAGCCCGGAAAGGATGAATACCTTTCCATCGTGCGCTCTCTGGCGGATGAATACGGCGTCGCAGTCGGCGACGGCGAGGACGAGATCTCCGAAGAGGAACTCATGAAAAGAGCGGAGGCTTTTGCGATACGCAGAAACGGCAGGAGCCCGCGGACAGCGCGCCAGTTCATTGAGCTTCTGAAGATAGGGTTATAATAGGGTTATAGATGTTAGGTTACGTACAGATTTTCAAGCCGGAGCTCAAGGTCCGGGAATACGAAGTATATATGGGCTATTACTGCGGCGTGTGCAAATACATCGGCGCTGAGTACGGCAATCTGCCGCGCATGGTCCTCAGTTACGACGCCGCTTTTTTGGCGCTGCTTTTGGCGTGCGTTGACGAAACGCCGGACGCGCCGGTCCAGGAGCACTGCATCGCCCACCACATCAAAGACAAGACGATCATCCGCAACCGCGCCGTGGAGTACGCCGGCGACGTGATGCTGATCCTGGCCTGGTACAAAATGCTCGATGACGCCCACGACGAGGGCAAGCTCTATGCAAAAGCATCCGCCCGGCTTCTGAAGCGACTGCATAGGAAACTGGTGAAGAAATACCCCGCGCTGTGCGACGGCATCGAGATCAACCTGGCGAAGCTGAACGGTCTGGAGAAAGCCAAGTGCGCGAGCCTGGATGAAGCAGCAGAAAGCTTTTCGAAGATCATGGACGTCATTTTCTGTGAAGGCGCGCGGACCCTGTACCCGAATTCACAGGAACTTCACGAAACCTTCGGCCGCATCGGGTATCATATGGGCAAGTGGATCTATCTGATGGACGCCGCCGACGACATCGAGGAGAACATCGAAAGCGGCGCCTACAACCCGCTGCTCTACCGGTTCGAATACCGGGGCGGCGAAGACAGGGAAACGCCCCAGCAGTTCCGGGGGCGGATCCGCGGCGATCTGGAGTTCAATCTCTATCAGTATCTGGCAGTGCTCAGCCAGCAGGCAGGATCACTTGATATTCAAAAGAATCAAGGTATAATAGACAATGTGATTTACCTCGGCATGAATCGAAAGACCGAGGAGATCTTAAACAAAACAGACAAAGGAGAATCAGATGAATCCATATGAAATATTGGGAATAAAACCAGGGGCATCAGAAGAAGAAATCAAGGCGGCTTATAAAGAGCTTGTCAAGAAATACCACCCGGATAAGTATATTGATAATCCTCTCGCGGATCTGGCAGAGAAAAAACTCCAGGAGGTCAACGAGGCCTATGATATGCTCATGAAGAAGCCGAGCGGCTCCGGCTCCGGCGGCTACGCGTCCCAGGGAGGTTATGCTTCTCAGGGCGGTTACGCCTCCCAGAGCAATTACGACTCCCAGAACAGTTATGACTCGCAGAGCGACTACGACTACAGCGCGGACTTCCAACGGATCCGTCAGGACATCGACAGAGGCCGGCTCGACAGCGCGGAAGCAACGCTGAGCGGCATGTCCGTCAGGAACGCCGAATGGTTCTTCCTCAAAGGCGTGCTGTCCTCACGCAAAGGCTGGTATGACGATGCTGTCAACAACCTGCAGACCGCCTGCAACATGGAACCGACCAATCAGGAATACCGGCGCCACTACGCCAGCCTGATGAACCAGGGCAATGTCTACCAGAACCAGGCGCAGGGTCACGGCTACAATTCCATGGGCAACGACGATCTGTGCTGCCAGGCGCTCCAGTGCTACATCTGCGCAGACTGCTGCTGCGACTGCATATAAAAATGAAACAAAACAAAACCGGTAAAATCGCGATGGGCGGGATCTGCACCGCCCTCGCTGTCATATTTATGTTCGGCGCGTCATTCGTGCCGGGAATCGAGCTGACTCTCTTTTTGATCAGCTCTCTTTTTACGGCTGTCATGGTCATTGAAGCAGGAGTCGCGGGCGGGCTCTCCGTCTTCGCCGCGGCAAGTCTTCTGGGACTCATTCTTGTCCCCAACAAGCTCGCCCTGATCCCGTACGTGTTCTGCTTCGGCTATTACGCCATCCTCAAATACTATATTGAGAAAATAAAAAGCGGCGCGTTGCAGCTGGTCATCAAGGCCTGCTACTTCGCCGCGGTTGTATGTCTGGGTCTTCTGTTGTTCCGGCAGGTTCTTGCCTCGAGCATTCACATGCCTGACTGGCCGGTAGCCGGACTTATCGCTGCCGGCATCGTCATGGCGCTCCTCTATGATTACGTCATGACCTTCCTCATCAATTGGTACCGGCGCCGCTTCAAAGGCAGCCCGGAGAACCTCAAGCTCGTCCAATAACAAGCAACAATAAGAGCGGCTGGGGAGACATTCCGCTGATGTCCTCGCTCCTGCGGATTACAGCTGCATGTCTCCCCAGCCGCTCTTTTATTGGTTCTTGTTACTTCGTTGAGAATGTGAGCTTCTCTCCGTCGGTATCGATGACGACGTGGTCGCCGTCTGCGATCGTGCCGCGGATGATCTCTCCCGCGAGCTCGGTCTCGATGTTCTTCTGCAGGAACCGCTTGACCGGACGCGCGCCGTAGGTGGCGTCGTAGGATTCATCCGCGATGAACTCCTTGGCTGCGTCGGTCAGTTCCAGTGTGATCTCACGCTCTGTAAGTCTCACCTGGATGTCCTTCAGTCCCAGTTCAATGATCCGGATGATCTGATCCTTGGTCAGAGGTGAGAAGACGACGATATCGTCGATTCTGTTCAGGAATTCCGGTCTGAAGTATTTCTTCATTTCATTCTCGACCTGCTCCTTGACCTCCTGATCCACGGTTCCGTCATCACGGATGCCGTCGATCAGCATGCTGCTTCCGATGTTGGAAGTCATGATGACGATGGTGTTCTTGAAGTCCACGGTCCTGCCCTGGTTGTCGGTCAGACGTCCGTCGTCGAGGAGCTGCAGCAGGATGTTGAATACATCCGGATGCGCTTTTTCGATTTCATCGAAGAGGATGACGCTGTACGGTTTGCGTCTGACGGCTTCCGTCAGCTGACCGCCTTCATCGTAGCCCACGTATCCCGGAGGCGCTCCGACCAGTCTGGAAACGGAGTGCTTCTCCATGTACTCGGACATGTCGATCCGGACCATGTTCCGTTCGGAATCGAAGAGCGCTTCGGACAGCGCCTTCGCCAATTCTGTCTTGCCCACGCCGGTCGGTCCCAGGAAGATGAATGACCCGATCGGCCTCTTCGCATCCTTCAGCCCGGCACGCGCTCTGAGGACAGCCTCTGCGACAGACTGCACGCCTTCCTCCTGACCGATGACTCTCTGGTGCAAAATCTCCGGCAGCCTAAGCAGTTTTTCCCGTTCGGTCTCGACCAGTTTGGCAACCGGGATGCCGGTCCATCCGGAAATGACTTCGGCGATTTCTTCTTCGCCGACCT
>CAMOXP010000044.1 GCA_946629205.1 uncultured Bacillota bacterium | reverse complement strand
TGTGGGATCGTCTGCCCACACTGGCGAAGCAGCGGACGGGGATCGATATACTGTATGTCGATCAGGACGGAAATGTGAAAATATGACGATTCTGTCATACCAGGAATCTGTGGCTTGCTGACAGGAAGGAGGCCTTTGGAAACATGACTGATCAAGTCCTGCTTCGTATTTCATTCGGCCTGTCATCCCTTATATTTGAGCTGGTTTTGTTCGTCATGCTCAAAATACAGGGCCATGGGCGAAGAGACAATAACATGAAGTTCCAGACGCTGGTTGTCCTGGTTATCGCGGGGAACACGGCCAGCATCATGGATAATGTTTTCCGTGTTTCCGATGTATTCGATGCCGAACCATCCTTCCAGCTTTTCCTGCAGCTCTCTGTTCTGTTGCTGAATGTGTTTCTGACATACTATGTCTTTCTCTACATCGGCACCTTCGTAAAGAGTATAGAAAAGCGACCGTGGCGACCGGTGAATCATCTCATCATCGTGGCAAGCGTGACTTACACTTTGATTATGTTCGTCCAAGCCCTGATCAGGCTCTGCAATGGCGATGCGGACGTATCGATCCCCACCACCGGCAGGATCATCATCGGCTATGCGGTAGAACTCTACTTCCTGGCGCTTTCCGTTGTGCTCATCTTCCACTTCCGTGCCAGCTTTGACAGGAGGTCGCTCATCACAGCGCTCTCGGCCTACGCCGCGATTATTTCCACCATAATTTTGCAGCTTCTGGACAGGCGCGGCTTGCTCCTGAATTATTTCGGCGCGGTGATTGGCAGCTATATCTTCTATATCGGCGTGGAAATTCCCGACCACAGGAATCTGATCAAGAGTGTTCACATCGTTCAGACACTGGCAGAGGCCATCGACGCAAAGGATACCTACACCCACGGCCATTCCAGCCGCGTAGCGGAGTATTCCCGCGAGATCGCCAGAAGGGCTGGCTATTCAGAGCCCGCCCAGAACGAGATCTACATGATGGCGCTGCTCCATGATGTAGGTAAGATCGGCGTGCCGGACGCGGTGATCAATAAGCCGGGAAGATTGGACGATGAAGAATTTGCCCAGATCAAGACACATCCGGGCAAGGGCGCAAGGATACTGGCAGGCATGCCGGATTTAGTCAAAGGCGCCCGGTGGCACCACGAGCGGTTTGACGGGAGAGGATACCCGGACGGGATGAAAGGGGCAGCCATCCCCGAAGAGGCGAGGATCATCGCCGTGGCGGACGCCTATGACGCCATGACCAGCAACAGGAGTTACCGGCGAGGAATGGCGCAGGACACTGTTCGGGAGCAGATTGAGCGCGGGAAGGGCTCACAGTTCGACCCGAAGTATGCGGATATCATGATTGCCATGATCGACGAAGACAAGGATTACAGGATGAGAGAGATATGATTTGGTGACTGTGAATCACGGAAGGGACGGGTTCTCTATGCCCTGCAAAGATAACGACCTCGTCCTCATCAGTCCTTGCATCCGGACCACATGCTTCCCGCCTCCGACGCGGAGCCCTATATCCGTCTGGTATACGGCGACCTCTACGACACTTTTGTCCATGTGGTGAGAAAACCTCTCTGTGGAGTTGGTCAAGTCACCCACCCCGGCGTGACCACTGACGGCATCATAATGAATATGGGGATATGAACAACGGCTCCGCGCCGACGCGGTGAAGAACGAGGTCAGCCTTGCCGTGGGGCGCCGCTGGTCAGATGGCAGCGACGATGTTGCGAGGGCCTTCTATGGCGCGGATGAAATGATGTACGCGGACAAAAAGGCGTTCTATAAGGTGCATCCGGAGTTTAAGAGAATCTGAAAGCCATGTAAGTGATTTGATATGCGTCTACTGAACATGACCCGGAGAGGAAGGACGGATACGATGAGAACTGATCTGGAGCAGCACATCAAAGCAAACATCAAGGAAGCCATCAACAGGGGCTATATCCAGCCGTACTACCAGCCCGTCATCCGCACCATCTCACGGAAGCTGTGCAGCTTTGAGGCGCTGGCCCGGTGGATCGATCCGGACTATGGCATGATACGGCCCGATCAGTTTATCCCGGTGCTGGAGGCGAACCACAGCATCCATTTGCTGGATCTGTGCATCATTCGCCAGGTTTGCGCAAGGATTCGGGACACCATTGAGGCCGGAGCGGTCCCCATCCCGGTCTCGATCAATTTGTCGCGCCTCGATTTCGTCCTCTGCGACATCTTCAAGGCGGTCAATGATATCGTCACCTACTATCAGATCCCCCATAACTTCCTCTACATTGAGATCACCGAAAGCGTGATGGCGGAACAGGAGCGCCAGCTCCACAACACCGTCGATCAGTTCCGCAGGGCCGGCTATCAGATCTGGATGGATGACTTCGGCAGCGCGTATTCCTCCCTCAATCTCCTGAAGGATTTTGAGTTCAATGAGATCAAGATGGACATGCGCTTTTTGAGCTCCTTCGATCTTCGCTCCCGGCGGATACTGACGGCCGTGGTGCAGATGGCCAAGGAAATTGAGATACAGACCCTGGCGGAGGGCGTCGAGACGCAGGAGCAATTCCGTTACCTTCGGAACATCGGCTGTGAAAAGGTGCAGGGCTTTTACTTCGGAAAGCCCATGCCCTATGAGGACAGCCTCGCGCACATGAAAAGCATCGGCGTCGAGGTGGAGCCGCCCCAGGACCGCAAGTATTATGACGACATCGGCAAGATCAATCTGCTCAGCGCGGTCCCCTTCATGACCAAGGCGGAGCACGATGCCCTCAAGACCGCCCGGCAGCTCAACAGCATCCCGCTGTGCATCGCGGAGGGGCGCAGGGACTCCTTCAGCGTGCTTTTCTACAACACCGCCTTTGAAAACACCGCCGCGGGCACCGGCCTGGTGTCAAACATCTTCACCCAGGAGCTGCTGCGCGTGCCTCAGTCCTATGACCTGCTGCCCCGGCGCTTCCTGAACCTGATGGACTCCACGCGCTCGGGGGAGGAGGGGCGCATGTACTTCATCGCCAACGATGATTACTACGAGATCCAGGCCAAGTGCATCGCCCAGACCAGGGACGCCTACAGCGTGCTCTTCCGAATGAGCAACCTCTCCAAGGCTTCCCAGTCCGCGAAGACCGGCCATCTGGACGAGGAGCTCCGGGATATCTATAAACTGTACGAGCGCATCACCCTCATCGACATCGGCACGGACACCATCACGCCCCTCTACGTCGCAACGCGGGAGGATCTGCTCTCCGCCAGAAACGACGTGGACGCGCTGGGAAGGGAGTATGCCCGGAAGTGGATATTCTCCCAGGATCAGGACGACTACATTCGGCACGTCGACTTTACCACCATCGAGACGCGGCTGCATGAATCCGGGCACACCTATATTTCGGACTGCTTCAGGACCTATACCCGGCATGGCCAATACGCCTGGAAGGAGTATACGGTCATGCGGCTTCAGGTCGGCCTGTACGTGGAGCTGATCCGCAATGTGCACAGTCAGATTTTATCGTTCCTGAAGGGCGTTCAGCCCTCCCGGGCGGAAGGACTGTCGCCGGAGCTGCTGTGGAACAATCTCATACACTCTGACATCATCCGCATCTTCTGGAAGGATGTGGACCGCCGCTTCCTCGGCGCGAGCAAGGGCTTTCTGGACTACTACGGGTTCGATTCAAAAGAGAATATCATCGGAAAGACAGACGAGGATCTGGGCTGGCATATCCATCCGGACGCCTATATGAACGATGAGCTGCAGGTGCTCCAGGAGGGAAAATCCACCTACAACATCCCCGGCCGCTGCATGAACAACGGGGAGAACCGCGAGATCATCGCCAGCAAGACCCCCTTGTACGATGAAAACGGCGAGATCACAGGGCTGCTGGGTTTCTTCAAGGACAAGGAGCTTCTGGCGGTCAATGACCATCGCGGCGCCGAGCCCCAGAGAAAGGACCGGCTGACGGGGCTTCTGAATTCCCGCGGCATCTCCGAGGAGGCTCACACCTTTGAGGATGAATACAACCTCAGGAACATTGATTTCGTGCGCATGCACATCGCCATAGACGATTTTGCCTCCATCAACCGGCAATACGGATTTGACTTCGGGGATCGCGCCATCACCGCGCTTGGGCAGGCCCTCCGGAAGGAATTCGGCCATACGTGCGCGCTGGGGCGGTATACCGGCCATCAGTTTGTGCTGCTTCACCAGATAAGGGAATCCGGGGAAACCAGCCGTCTCCGGGATCGCGTCAAGGAGATCGCCTCCAGCATACTGGAGATCGACGGGACAGCCTTCACCTTCTATATCTCAGTGGGCTATTGCGTCTATTCCGAGTGCGGCGATCTGGAGGAGCAGACCCAGAAGGCCGAGGTCCGACTGCTGGCCGATCACGACGATCACAGCTCGGTGAAGAACAAGCAGAGCCATGCCTCCGAGCTCTTCCACCTCTATGACCGGCTGCCCATCTCCTATTCGGTCTATAAGGTGCAGAGGAACGAGGAAGGGAAGATCTACGATGCCGTTCTGTTCTACTGCAATCACGCCTTCGCGGAACAGATCGGCATGGCGTCGGAGGAGCTGCTGGGGCAGCGGACCTCCAAGCTGTTTGATTTCGACTGTGATCCGTTCTACGATATCGCCGGCAGAGCCGCTTTTTCCGGAGAAACGATAAGGGAGTGTATTTCATTGAAAGGGAAGCGCTTCTATATCACAGCCAGCCCCGTCATCCATATCGGCTATTGCTGCTTTACGTGCCAGGAGCAGCAGGTTCTGTTTGAGTAGAGCAGTATACTATCCTTCGCTCCCGGTTTTACAATAAAAAAGGATCGCTTCGGCTTGGTCGATGAAGGAAAGTATGTCGTGTGTGGGCCAATGGCGGCGAAATGCTGTGATTGAACTACACGCCGGTAAGCACTGTAAGGAATGCTTTGGGAGGTTGTAACCTGTATGAAAAAGAAGCTGCGAACGTCTCTTCTGGCCATGAATGTCCTGCTTGTCATGCTGCTGTCCGCTGTTCTGGCCCTCTCCGGGTTTGCGATCTATCGTTCAGACATGATCGCCCGTTATCAGAATTACGCGGGCGACGTCGTGAGTCTTCTGGCGCGGGAGATCGACGGGGACGATCTCCAGACCTGCATCGAGACAAAGACCAAATCGGAGCATTACAACTACATCCAGAAGCTGGCCAACTCTCTCAAGGAAACGCACGACCTGGAGTATATCTATATCATACAGCCGCTCAAGCCGGATCCCCCGGACAATATGATGGATGTTCTGGCCGCCGTGACGGAGTATGAGCTGACCTATGAAGCGGATACCCTGACCGACCTGGGCAATCTGACCGGCGATTTCTATCCCACGGAGATCGCCGCGCAGTACATTGCCCGGATGGACCACGACCCGGCCATCACCTATTTCCGCAACGATTCGGACTTCGGCCGAATTTACACCGCCCTCCGCCCCATTTTTAACGGCGATGGCGAACCCGTCGCGCTGCTCTGCGGCGATATACAGATCAACGAGATCTTCGGCGCTGCACAGAAATACGCCGTGAGCGCCGGGCTGGTGGCCATCGCCTTCTGCGCGCTTTCCCTGCTGCTTGTAAACCTTTGGATCGGGCGGAGGATCGTTGGCCCCATCAGAAAGCTGCAAAAGGCCGCCTTTGAATTCGAGGACAAGTGCCGCAGGAGAGCCTCTGTCGAAGAACTGACGATGGAGGACCCTCACATCCATACCGGCGATGAGATCGAAGCGCTGTCCGCGTCCATCGTCTCGATGGTGCAGGACGTACAGAACTATGCCAAGGATCTGATCGAAAAGGAAACCGAGATCCTGAGCATGAAGGAATATGTGAGCAAAATGGACGTGCTGGCCTACCGGGACGCGCTGACCGGGGCTGGCAACAAGGCCGCCTATGAAAAGACGGTGCGCAAGCTGGACTGGGATATTCTCGCCGGAGAAGCGGACTTTGGCATCGTGATGGCCGACCTTAACTATTTGAAGCGGATCAATGACAGCTACGGCCACGACAAGGGCAACGAGTACATCCAGGGATTATACCGCATGATACAGGAGAGCTTCCGCGAATCGCCCATTTTCCGCATCGGAGGCGATGAGTTTGTCATACTCGTCCAGGACGAGGAGCTGAACAAGTGTCAGGCGCTAATCGACAGTGTCCGTGAAAAAATGAATATAACCATGCAGGACAGCAGCCTGGAGCCGTGGCAGCGTATCTCCACGGCCTTCGGCTGGGCCAGGTATGAGCAAGGAGATGATGTTGCCTCAGTGTTCCGGAAAGCGGATGCCGCCATGTATGAAGAGAAGGATCGAATGCATGCGCGGCGATAAATCCCTCTGATGTCCGCGAATAAAAAACACCTTACCGTTTCTCAAAGCCCCACAGAAAGGACTGCTCATGAGACAAATCAGATAGTTAAAAACAGTATTCCACCTATAAAATAAGCGCTAATGTGCACCTCAGTCACCGCGACGTGAAGGAGATCCCTGGTCACAGTAAGAGTTCAATGTGATGAAGGAGCACGCCTTCTTCACCGATCTGCTGCTCAGTCACGTTAGCGGGTTTAGTATGATTCGCGAATGGGCAGCCCTGCATCATGAAAAGCTCAATGGCAAGGGCTATCCTTACCACATGAGAGATGGGGAGATTCCCTTTGGAGCGCAGATCATGGCTGTAGCGGACGTATTCTCCGCGATCACGGAGGACCGCCCCTATCGCAAGGGCATGCCAGAGGAACGGGTAAAGGCGATCCTCCAGGAAAACGCCGAGCGAGGGGAACTGTCCAGACTGATCACCGATCTGTTGATCGCGAACTTTGACGTGGTGAATACAGCGCGCGACCATGCCTCGCGGGAAGCGGGAAAGAGGTATTTCAGGGCGATGCAACCTTCCGGGGAATGATATAGAGGACGAGAAAATGAAACAGATCAATTATAAGTATGAAACCATAGAGGATGCCGCCACTCACATTCGCGAAATTCGGACTGCGCTGGATTCCCATCCGCACAGCGACGCGGGCGCGTTCGTCTTTATCAGCAACTGCGCAAAGCCGGAAGCGGAGCGGCTCCTTGAGCTCTGGGAACAGCATCTGCCTGATGTAAAGCGCGTGGGCATCTCCGAAGGCTATGCCGTCGATCTGGACCCGGAACCCGCCCTGGTCAAGTTTAATTTGATCATCGCGGAATGCGGAGAAGTATTTCATCCGCTTCAGATTCCGTGCAGACCGGGAGAAGAGAAAAGCGCCGCTGACGCAATGAACAGCTTTATATCCGCCATACCCAATGTCAGAGGTGTGGCCTTCTATCCTTCCCATCGCGGGCTCAACGTCACTCAATTCCTGAGAGCCATCGAAGCCGATGTTCCCTTCTTCGGCGCAATGGCGCTGCCGAATTACGAGACGAATGCCATGCTTGTCGAGCAGGTTCTGGAAGAGGGCTACGGGATCGGCAGGGAGATCCTGACCTCGGGATTTACAACGCTGGTCATCGCCGGAGCGCATATATCCCTTTCCATGGATTACATCCTCGGCTGGGAGCCCATCGGCAGGGAAATGGAGGTGACGCTGGAGCCACAGCGCGAGGCGATCGGCGAAACGACGATCCGCCTTATCGACGGAAAGCCCGCCCTGGAGATATATCGAAAGTACCTCGGCGTGGAATGGAACGACAACTTCATCATGAATGTCTGTGAGTTCCCGTTGATGGTCGAGCGGAACGGCGTAAAGATCTGCCTCGTGCCCATGGACAGCCAAAACGGCGGACTGACATTGATTGGCAATGTCGAAGAGACGGATAAGCTTCGCTTTTCCTACAGCACCAGGGAAGAGCTCCTCAATGAAGCGCGCGAGGGCAGCAAACGCATGGCCGCCTTTGCCCCGGACGCGGTGGTGATGAGCCTGTGCGGCAACCGGATCAACTTTCTACAGCAGGATGCGCACCTTGAGTGGGACTATTACAAGGAGCACAATCCGAACCTCGTATACTGCCACGGCCAGTGCGAAATCGCCTACAGGAACGGCAAAGGGGGCGTGCTGAACAGCGCGCTGGTGGCCGTAGGGATCCGGGAATGCGATAAGCATGTCAATTCCGGAGCGGCTTTCAGAGAGGATGATTTGGAGCCGGAGCAGCAGGGCTATATTCCCCTTGGCTACCGCGTCTCCCATTTCTTCCACGTTATGACCGAGGAACTGGTGCATCTCCAGCACAACCTTGAGGACGAGGTGGAGAAGAAGACCCGGGAGAACGAAAGCCTCTCACTGCACGTCGTCCAGACACTGGCAGAGGCCATCGACGCCAAGGACAACTATACCAGCGGCCATTCCGGAAGAGTTGCCCGGTACTCACGGGAGATCGCCAGGAGATTCGGCTACAGCGAAAAGGACCAGAACGAAATCTACATGATGGGTTTGCTGCATGACGTGGGAAAGATCGGCGTGCCCGACGCTGTGATCAACAAGCCGGGACGCCTGACCGACGACGAGTTTGAACAGATCAAAAATCATCCGGTCATGGGCGCCAGGATCCTAAAGACCATCCGCGAAATGCCGAAGCTGGTCACAGGCGCCCGGTGGCACCACGAGCGGTTTGACGGAAAGGGTTACCCTGATGGGTTGAAGGGTCTGGAAATCCCCGAGGAAGCCAGGATCATTGCCGTGGCCGATGCCTATGACGCCATGACAAGCAACAGGAGCTATCGGCGGGGAATGGAGCAATCCAGGGTTCGGGAACAGATCGAAAAGGGCAAGGGAAGCCAGTTCGATCCTCGCTTCGCCGACATCATGATCGGGATGATTGATGAGGACAAAGCATATAGGATGAGAGAAATGTGATGGTCCTCCCCTGCATCACCACAATATACTAAAAATCGATGTGAACAATTTGCTGGCATTTTTCGTCGGCTTTCTGTTCACATCGACTAATCATGTATTTCATGAGCAAGAGTAAG
>CAMOXP010000043.1 GCA_946629205.1 uncultured Bacillota bacterium | reverse complement strand
AATCCGACACTTGCGGCGTCCATCTGCTCTGCCAGTTCGATCATCGCGTTGACATAACCCAGGCTTCCGTATTCATTGGCGCCGCCCATGGGGATGTCATAACAGATCACACCGGAGTCGGCCAAACGCGCGATGTGGGCTTTGCCCATCTTGAAGGAGCGGCGTTCGGCATCTTCGAAGGACTCGCCCTCTTCCAGATCCACTACATGGATTTCGGCGCCGTAAATGCCGTCCAAAAGCAGGTTGGCCTTGAAGTCATCCGGGTCAGGCGGGACTACCGCAGCCAGATAGAGAATCGGTTTGAGTCCGCTCTTCGCAGCAGCCCAGGCCGTCTGCATGGCGTGGTTCGACTGAGTCGCGCCGTAGGTGATCACAGCCGAGGCCCCCTCGTCGAGGGCTTTGCCGATCAGGAACTCAAGCTTACGCGTCTTGTTCCCTCCGAAGAGATTGCTTCCCGTGAAATCGTCACGTTTGATCCACAGATTCACGCCCAATTCCTCGGACATCTTCTCCAGGCGGTGCAGCGGTGTCGGGAAGAATCCGAGGGGCACACGCGACACGCCTGCGAGCATGGATTTTGCTCCATTCATCGTAACTGACATTGTGTTTCTCCTTTCGTCATTTCTGCCCGTCATTTCTGCGAATCATTATAACATTTTTTGAAACCCAAAAGGTATCACGATTCTAATTTATAACAGGTAAATCGTGATAGTTTTTCCTAAATAACATCGTTTGATACGGGCGTCAACGAAAAAAGTATCACGATTCGAGTCAATACAACTCGTTTCGTGATACTTGTTCTTCTGTTGTTGCGCTCTTCTGGTGAAAAGTATCACCAATAAGCTCTTCAGATCAATGATAGTGATACCTTTTGGCTCTCAGACTTATCCTTCAATCGCGATGACCTTCTTTTCTGGTGGCTTCGGCGCGTCTTTCTTCGGTACGGACAGTTTCAGAACGCCGTCTTCGAACTTGGCCTTGATGTCTTCTTCTGTGATGTATTCGCCAACATAGAAGCTTCTCTGCATTGCGCCCATGTAACGCTCCTGACGGATGACCTTGCCTTCTTCGTTCTTTTCTTCTTCGTTTACGTTTCTGGATGTGCTGACGGTCAGGTTGCCGTTGTTCAGTTCCAGGCTGATTTCTTCCTTCTTGAAACCAGGCAGGTCGATGTTCACTTCGTAGTGATCTTCATGCTCCAGCACGTCGGTCTTCATGATCGCCGGTGACTGTTTCCCGTAGAGTTTTCTCTCGGCGTTGCCGGCTGGTACGAATCTCGGGAAATCAAACCCCATAAAATCATCAAACAGGTTGTCGTTAAAAATACTTGGATATAACATTTTTCTTCCCCCTTTACAGTGTATTCTGTCTATATTTTCTTCTGAGCAATAGAACGGTTTTTCTCTGTTCCCTTGTTCTGGACATATCATAGCACTGTTTGTTAGCACTGTCAAGAGGTGAGTGCTAAAAATTAAGCGAAAAATTACGGGAATCATTTGCATGCAAAATCATTCCCGCACTTTAGTCTCTCAGTTTCTAGAAGAACACGGATGGGATCAGTGTGATCGCGACCGTGATGCAAAGCAGGATTACGATGATTCTGACGAACCATACCTTCGCCGGGGAATAGTAGCTCGTGAACTCAAAACCCTTATTCTTATCGTTGTTCTTCGCGTATTTCTTACTGCTCATAGTATCACCTTTCGTTTCTCGTTTTCTTGATGCCGGACGTTCCGGCTTTTGTATTATACCATCTTCAGGCTCTTTATACGACAATTAATACGACAATTTTTGTCTTTTTGATTTATTGCTTTTGCGTTATAATAAATGCAAATATCACTCGCATTATGAGAAGGAGAACGAATATGAATTTACTTACCGTACTTTTATTATCACTTCTGAGCGGCAAATCACTGGGCGCGCTCTCCAATAACACTGGCGTAAACCAGCTCGATCTGAAGAAACTGCTGATTCTGGCTCTGCCTCTGATCATCAAGTACATGACCAATAATTCCCAGTCACAGTCAGGTCTGTCCTCACTCTTCGGAGCTCTGGGCGCACACCAGAACAGAGGCTCTGTTGAATCACAGATCGCTGACGCGGACGTCGAAGACGGCCAGAAAATCATCGGCCACATCCTGGGCGATGATCAGGAACAGGTTGTTGATGAACTCTCAAGAGAATCCGGTGTTGACGCTGGTGACGTCCTGAACGTACTCGGCACCATCGCTCCGTACATCATGAGCGGACTTTCCGCCGCAACGGAAAGCGCACAGACACAGCAGCAGGCACAGGCAGCTCCGGCAGGCGGTTTCGACCTGGGCGGACTCATGTCCATGTTCGGCGCACAGCCGCAGCAGGAACCGGAACCAGCACCGGCTCCATCCGTTGACGGATCACAGCTCCTCAACGCACTGCTCTCCATGATGAAATAACCTTCGTGCATAAGCAAAAACTAAGACCGGAAATGTGTCAAAGGGACGGTTCTTTTGACACATTTTTCTTTGCTTCTACTCTGCGATGACGACTTCCGCCTGTGTGTCAAAAGAACCGTCCCTTTGACACATTTTACTCTGCGATGACGACTTCAGGCTGGGTTGCTGTCGCGAGCGCTTTCGTTACTGTTCCGCCGAGTTCCGTTTCGATCATGGATTTCAGTTCGTCCAGGGCGGCGTCGATGTTGGCTGCGCTGTCGGCGTCGTGCGCTTCGATGATCATAAATGCGTTGACGGTGTCTTCGGTGAGCATGGTGCGCTCCGCTTCCCGCCAGTTCCAGCAGCGGCAGACTGCGCCGAAGTCGTCACGGTAGATGACTTCGCCCGGGCTTGGCGGTTCGCTCTTGCCGCCTGCACCGTAGGTCACGAAGTCTTCCCCGCCTTCTGCGATGGTCAGGCGCATGTCGCCCTCGAACTTATCGATGTCCTCTCCGCCGATCGGCACGCCGTACTTCAGCGAGATGCCGTTGTAGATATCCACCAACGGAATGATCGTTCCGATCTGATTGCCTTTGGCCACACGCTTGAGCAGAGCTTCGATGGAGCAGCGCGCGCCCTTCTTCGTCTTGAACTTATAGAATGCGTCCCGCCATCCCCGGATGACCGGATTCGACGTAAACTCCGGGTTCTCCGTGTACTGCTTTGAGATCTCTTCGCACTCCCGCAGCCAGCTTACATATTTATTTTCGTCTTTTTCATGGTTGTCGATGCCGTTGCATACCAGGATCCCAATCTGCGCCTGAGGGAACAGTTCCAGGAAATCCTGTTCTAATCTGAATTTTTTCATCTACGTCCTCCTTGTTTTTTTCTCATTATAGCATTGCCGGAATGCTTTTGGTATAATTGTATTCGCGAAAAAATATAGACAACCGGAAAGGAACTGAACCATGATTTGTGAAAAATGTGGCGCCACTCTGCCGGAGGATGCAACCTTCTGCGGCGAGTGCGGAGCGAAAGTCGTCAAGAAAAAGAAAAACCCTGCAGCCCTTGAAAAGGCAAAGGCACAAGCGAAGAGATACAAGATTTCTTCAATCATACTGGCATGCCTTTGCATTGTGCTGACCATTGGCTGGGCGATCGCGTCCCAGAACCCCTACCGGAATATAGACAACTATGAGAAAGAAGCTGTTGAGGTCGAGCGCGCCGGCATCGAGCTGACCGGGACATATGTTGTCGGCGAAGACTCCGAGCTTCCGGAAGGAAGATATAACATTTATCCGGCTGAAGGCGAAAGTTACGTGGATGTCGACATCTACGAGACGATGGAGGACGCGAAGAAAAAGTATACCGGCGATTACCAGTCCCTCGCCATTGCTCATATCTATTCCATGGTCAGAGGTTATAAGCTGAAAGCGGGCCAGATCGTTGTCATCGATTACGGCAGCGCTTTCTTCGAACTTGTTTCAGAAGAACCGGTGGAGACAGAAGAACCAACGGAAACAGAAAGCACCGAAGCCACTGACGTCACCGACGCATCAGCTGCGGAACCCTCAGAATCCCCTGAAACTCCGGAAACAGAGAACACAGACGCAAACGAATAAACAGGAACAACGACTATGAGTAACCAAGATACAAAACCATTTGGAAAAGGCAAAATAGCACTGATCATCCTCCTGCTGTTCATCGGTCTTTGCTGGCTGATGGGAAGTCATGCCGCGCTTGCGATCATTTTTTATCTTGCCGCTTTCTATTTCATTTTCGGCAAGGGGTTCCCGGGAAAATCCGCCAAGCGCAAGCCAAAAGCCGAACCGCCGGAACCAAAATACGATCCGGCGGAGCACGGTGACCCCATGGAATGCCCCTTCTGCGGCAAGGAAGTTCCATCTGATATCAGTTTCTGCTTCTACTGCGGCAAGCCGCTGGAATCCTTCAAGCGGATCGATGCCGCCCGTAAAATGTGGCTCTATCAGCTCGACGAGGCTTTGGAAAACATCAAAAGCGGCACGGGCACAAAAGCCAGCCTGAACAGCGCCGCGAAGATCCGGGATCTGACAGACAAGATCCTCACAAAATACGCCAAGGATCCGGAAGACCGTGACGACTACGATCGCTTCATTGAATACTATCTTCCAAAGACCGCCGCGGCCGTTGAACAGTACGGTGTTCTCTGCACATTGGAAGACCTCGACCCTGAGCAGATGAACGCCAAAAAACAGCTGGCTGAATCCATCGATCTTCTGGATGACGCATTTACCAATATCTACAACAGGATCTCCACAGAAGGCCTGTTCGATATTTCAACTGATATCACTGCTCTCGAGAACATACTGAAACTCGAAGGATTGGCGCAGCCTGATTTCACCATGCAGGTTAAGACAAAATAAAAGCATTCAAGCGGAACAACAGAGAAACTATGAATCACGAAGAGATACAAAAGCAAATCGAGAAACTGGCCCTTGCGGCCGGCCAAATGATACTGAACGCAGAGGACACGGCTCTCCGCGATGTGAGGGTTACGACCAAAACCGGACGGCGGGACATGGTCACGTCCATGGACCTGGCGATCCAGCAGATGCTCATGACTGAGCTGATGAAGATTGTTCCCGGATGCCGCTTCCTGGTGGAAGAAAGCATCCCTTCCCTTTCTGATGTTATCATTTCCGATGACGATCTGACGACGGGCGACGCAGCGGATCCCGGTCTGCGCGGCGTCTGCTTCATCATCGACCCCATCGACGGGACAGCCAATTTCGTACACGGCAACCGCCACTCCTGCACCTCCATCGCCATGACAGTGGACGGAGAAGCGCAGATCGGCGTTGTCTACGATCCCTACCGGGACGAACTTTTCAGCGCACGCAAAGGCTCCGGCTCCTGTCTGAACGGCAAGCTCCTTCCGGTCTTTAACGCATCCATCGAAAACGAGATCACTGTATTCGGGACTGCTCCCTACGACGATTCCACAAACGGCCCGACCTTCCAGCTCGCCCAAAAGCTCTACGAGCTGTCGGCCGATGTGCGGCGCACAGGTTCAGCCACCCTGGACTGCTGTTGGACCGCATGCGGCAGGTTCGGACTGTATGCGGAACTGAGCCTTTCCGCCTGGGATTTCGCCGCGGGCAAACTCATCGCCGAAGAGACCGGCTGCGTTGTCATGAATCTCGACGGCAGCCCCCTTTCGTACAAAGGCAAACCAACCATTCTCTGCGGACGGCCGAACGCCGTCAGCCAGTTCCGCCGCGGCTGATCGCAACAGTCATACCACACAGCATACCGCACTGTAGTTACGCGGTATGCTTTTTTGCATGCAGAAATATGCTTATGTGCATTTATTATCTGAATAAAGCGATAAATCGTCTTTCCTGCTCCCTCATCATGTTCTAAAATGAATACATCAGATGGTTCATAGAAAGATGATTCCTAGAATCCAACCGCAGGAAACAAGAACAGGAGGAACGACCATGTCAGATAAAATCCCGAGCCCCATGAACTGGAGAGAGGACTACGAAAAGAAATTAACCACTGCTGAAGAGGCCGTGAAACTGATCAAATCACACGATCACGTCATCTTCGGTCACTGCATCTGCGAACCGGAAGGCCTGATCGACGCCATGGTCGCCAACCATGACGCGTACCGCGGCGTGCACATCACGCACATGGTCTCCCTCGGTAAAGGCGAATACACCAATCCGGAATACAAAGACAACTTCACATTTGACGGCATCTTCTTCGGAGCCGGCACCAGAAACAGCATCGCCCACGGCAACGGTGACGTTATCCCGGTCTACTTCTCAGAGCTGCCGATCTGGATGCGGCGCGGCATCCTGAACTTCGACGTCTGCCTGGTCATGGTCTCCCCGCCGGATCAGTGGGGTTACTGCAACCTGGGCGTTGAGTCAGGCTACACCTTCCAGGCCATGCGCTCCGCGAAGACCGTCATTGCGCAGGTCAACAGCAATATGCCGTTCGCTTACGGCGATACACACATCCATGTCAGTCAGCTGGACGCCATCGTGGAGATGGACATGCCGCTGATGGAATCCCAGCCCGCGAAAGTCGGCGATGTGGAAATGGCCATCGGCGAATACTGCGCGTCCCTCATCGAAGACGGCTCCACACTGCAGCTTGGTATCGGCGCCATTCCTGACGCGGTACTGGCTTCCCTGAAAAACCACAAGCATCTGGGCATCCACTCTGAGATGATCGCAGACGGCGTGCTGGATCTGGTCGAAGCAGGCGTCATCGACTGCTCCGAAAAGTCTTTGCACCGCGGCCAGATCGTCGTCACATTCCTGATGGGCACCAAGCGCCTGTATGATTTTGCAGACCGCAATCCGATGCTCATGCTGCGTCCTGTTGATTACGTCAACGACCCGACCGTCATCGCGAAGAACAACAAGATGGTCTCCATCAACTCCGCGCTGCAAGTCGACTTCATGGGTCAGGTCGTCGCCGCTTCCATCGGAACCAAACAGTTCTCCGGCGTCGGCGGACAGGTAGACTTCGTCCGCGGCGCATCAAGAGCTGAAGACGGCAAAGGCATCTCCATCATCGCGATGCCATCCATCGTAACCAAAAAAGACGGCACGATCATTTCCAAGATCGTACCGACCATCGACCAGGGAGCCGCCGTCACCACGAACCGTTATGACGTCGACTACATCATCACGGAATACGGCATCGCCCACATGAAGGGCAAGACCTTAAGAGAGCGTGCCCGCGCCCTCATCGGCATCGCCCACCCATCTGTCGTCGACGACCTCTCCAAGGCGTTCGAAGAGAGATTCAACACACCGTACGTGGACGAATAAGCAGCTCACGAGTAAGCAAATGCTCCGGGGCCGGTGCGTGAACTTCGGATTGTCGTAGTTTTTGTTACAAATCAATCATATAACTACGATTCGCACGTGTTCTTACACCGTGACCCCGGCAACTGCCTCTGCGCTTACCGAGAACAGCCCGGCTTTCGATCTGAGCAGGATGCTGCCCAGACGGCTGTTGCTGATGACTGTGATCTCCTCACCGACTTCGATCCGGATTTCCTTCAGAAGTCTGACGAGTTCCGGTTCCGTAAAGATCCACTTGACCGTGTACTTTCCTGCCTTTGCATTGGATAATTTCTGCATAGTAGTCTCCTTTCTGTTTCCGCGCTGCGCGCTTCGGGGATCCGCTAATTAGAAAAGCACATGAAGCGAGGTCTCACTGTCCCGCTCATGTGCTTCCAATACGCTCATTTGCTGCCGCGTACGGCCCGGCTCCTGTCGGCCTGATCAGATTTGAGTCTGCTTATGACTTTCTGTTTCGTCAACTATACAATCCTGATGGGACGTTAGTCAATCGCAACTTTTGCCGGCTTTAATGCAAAAGCATCACGCACTTTATTGTTCAACTCTGTTCTGCTATAATCGTTTCAGACGAAAGGAACATAGCGTATGAAAAATCGGTTTATCAATTTCTTTACTTTTGTTGTCGCCCTCGGGTTCCTGTTTTTTGTGGCCCTGATGCTCTTTGGCTACGTTGACGTGGAACACAAAGGCAGAGTCTTCCTGCTTGTCGCCATGGCGTTCGCCGTCATTTACCTGAACATGCGCAGACAAGGGAAACAATAGGTTCCTCTGAAAGTTCCCCCTGCTTCAGAAATTGTACAGCTCTCGCTCCTGCTTTTGCATCAGGAGCTTATTTGTTCTCGTTGATAATGATGGACGCAGGCAGCGGTCCGCCAACGCCTGCTTCGCCGAGCGCGTTCGGGATGGCTTCCATCAGAGCGAAATAAACGTCCCAGTAATCTTCCGTCTTGGCCCATGCTCTCGCTGTGAAGGACATGCCGCCCGGAATGCCCTCGAGTGGCTCTGCCATCGGCGGTTCCGGCGCGTCCAAAACCTTCTCGTTGGCCTTCATTGTATCAACCATGGCTTTGCGTGCGCCTGCGATGTCCGCACCGCTGACGTTGAAGGTCAGATCCACACGGCGCAGATCTTCTTTTGTCATGTTGGTGATGTTGCCGGCCATCAGATTGCCGTTCGGGATAGTGATGGTCTGATTGTCCAGTGTTGTGATGACCGTGTAGAACAGATTCATCTCCTTGACGATGCCCTGCGCGTCTGCGCTCATGATCAGATCACCGATGTTGAACGGGCGGAAGACCAGCAGCATGATGCCGCCTGCCAGATTGCCCAACGCGCCCTGCAGCGCCATGCCCAGCGCCAGTCCGCAGGTAGCCAGCACGGTGATGACGGACGCCATCGGCACGCCCAGTACGCTGATGATCGAGATGACCAGGATCACATAGAGCGCGATCTTGATGAAGTTCATCAGGAATGATCTGACTGCCGCATCGATTTTATCGAACGCCTTGATTTTGCCGCAGACCTTCAGGATCTTGCCGATAACGATGCGGCCGATGATGAAGATCAGCAGCGCCAGAATGATTTTGACGCCCACTGCGGAGCAAATGTCAACGAGCTTCGAAGCCCATACGCTGATAGTACCAGTGTCCATAATATTCCTCCTGTTTTGTTGATTTATGTAGATATAAGTTCAAACGGTTTTATTGCG
>CAMOXP010000042.1 GCA_946629205.1 uncultured Bacillota bacterium | reverse complement strand
GATGACCGCAGATTATCTTGATTTTGCATCTGATTTCTGCAGGATGCCATCCACTGTAAGGAGCAAGCTCTTACAATCCCGCAGAAATATAAGAGGGCAAAGAGAAAAAACTGCGGCCATCCGCTCGCCGTATGGCGAACAGACAGCCGCACGCTGACAATTGCAATCAGACGGCAGCAAGCAGGCAGCCGCAGACGCGCGCCGTGTTGAATGCCGCGCCAAAGGCATGCCGCGCACCGCGCTTATCCCTTGAAGTACTTGACTGCGGATTCGAACATCTGCATGTCGTATTTGCCCGGTACGTTCTTGTAGAGGCCGTAGCCGGTTCTTTCGGCGTGGCCCATCTTGCCGAAGACGCGTCCGTCCGGAGAGGTCATGCCTTCGATCGCGTAGACGGAGCCGTTCGGGTTGAAGTGGATGTCGCTGGAAGGTTTACCATCAAAGTCGACGTACTGTGTGGCAATCTGCCCGTTCGCGGCCAGTTCCTTCAGCAGAGACTCGTCTGCGAGGATCCTTCCTTCACCGTGGGATACCGGAACCGTGAACACGTCGCCGACCTGGGTCGCAGCCAGCCAAGGCGACTTGTTGGATGCGATGCGGATCCTGACGAGGCGCGACTGGTGGCGTCCGATCTCGTTGAGTGTCAGGGTCGGGCAGTTCTCATCGGTATCGATGATCTTGCCGTACGGTACCAGTCCCAGCTTGATGAGGGCCTGGAATCCATTGCAGATACCGCACATGAGTCCGCCGCGGGCATCGAGCATGTCGGTCACAGCTTCCTTGACCGCCGGATTGCGGAAGAATGCAGTGATGAATTTGCCGGATCCATCCGGTTCGTCGCCGCCGGAGAATCCGCCCGGAATGAAGACCATCTGCGCATCAGCCAGTGCCGATGCAAAGTCATCCACGGACTTGCCGATGGCGTCTGCTGTCATGTTCCGGATGACCATGATCTGCGGATCCGCGCCGGCAGCTGCCATGGCTCTGGCGGAATCGTACTCGCAGTTCGTGCCCGGGAAGGCCGGAATCAGAACCTTTGGTTTCGCGGTGAGGATCGCCGGGGCGCTCTTCACCTCCGGACCGCGGGCGTAATCCAGATCAGGAATCTCCTGCTGTTTCGTTTCAATATTGCACGGATAGATCGGCTCGAGAACGTCCTCGTAGATCTTCAGAAGCTCATCGAGGGCGACGGTGTCGCTGCCGAGGGTGATGGCGCCGTCGTCTGTGGTCTCGCCCAGTTCGATGCCGGCGGATGCGCCGCCTTCTACCTCAAGGAGGAAGGAACCGTAAGCGTAACCGAAGAGTTCCTTCATGAGAATCGCATCTCTCTCGGCTCCTGCAAAAGCATCCGAGAACTTGAATCCAATCATGTTACCGAAGCACATCTTCATGATGGCTTCTGCAATGCCGCCGTGGCCGGGCACGTATGCCGCGCGGATGAGTCCAGCGTCGCCCAGGCTCTTGACTGTCTCGAAGATCTGCTTCAGGGAATCGATCTCCGGAAGACCGTCGCTGCCCGCGGCCGGCTTGAGAAGCAGGACTTTGTGGCCGGCTTCTTTGAATTCGTTGGTGATCACATCATCTACCGCAGCAGTCGTGACTGCGAAGGATACCAGTGTCGGCGGAACGTTGATGTCCTCAAAGGTTCCGCTCATGGAATCCTTGCCGCCGATGGCTGCAACTTCCAGTCCCATCTGCGCTTCGAACGCACCCAGCAGCGCTGCCAGAGGCTTGCCCCATCTGGATGGATCCTTGCCCAGTTTTTCAAAGTATTCCTGGAAGCTCAGGTAGGTCGCCTCACGTCCGCCGCCGGAGGCAATAAGCTTGGCAACAGAATCCACGACCGCCAGGTAAGCGCCGTGGTACGGGCTCTTCTCTGAGATGAACGGATCGTATCCCCACGCCATGATGGAGCAGGTGTCTGATACCGCGTTCTCCACGGAGACCTTCTGCACCATGGTCTGTGCCGGCGTCATCTGGTACTTGCCGCCAAACGGCATGACGACTGTGCCGGCGCCGATGGTGGAATCGAACTTCTCGGACAGGCCTTTCTGGGAGCAGGTGTTGATGTCCGCAGCCAGTGCTTTCAGATTGTCCCCGAAGATGCCCTTCTCGCAGAGGAGGGATCCTTCTGCCGGTTCCCATGGCAGCGGCAGTTCTTTGTCAAGCGCATCTGCCGATGCCGCCGCAGCTTTTGCGGTAATATGTTTTTCCGCGCCGTTGGAATCCAGGAACGCGCGGGAAATATCTACGATGGTGTTGCCCTTCCAGTGCATGACCAGACGCGGCTGCTCTGTAACGGTCGCGACGACTGTCGCTTCCAGATTCTCAGCCTCAGCGATCTCAAAGAATCTCTCCTTGTCGGATGCTGCGATGACAACAGCCATTCTTTCCTGGGATTCGCTGATGGCAAGTTCCGTGCCGTCCAGGCCTTCGTACTTCTTCGGCACGACGTCCAGGTTGATGTCCAGGCCGTCTGCCAGTTCGCCGATGGCAACGGAAACACCGCCCGCACCGAAGTCATTGCACCGCTTGATCATGCGGGATGCTTCGCCGTTGCGGAACAGTCTCTGAAGTTTCCGCTCTTCCGGAGCGTTGCCCTTCTGCACTTCTGCGCCGCAGTTTTCCAATGAAGAAAGGTCGTGGGATTTGGAAGATCCGGTTGCGCCGCCGCAGCCATCCCTTCCTGTTCTGCCGCCGAGGAGGATAATGATGTCTCCCGGAATCGGCCGCTCACGCACGACGTTGGCAGCAGGAGCTGCACCGATAACTGCACCGAGTTCCATTCTCTTGGCTGCGTATCCGTCGTGATAGATTTCCTGCACCAGTCCGGTGGAAACGCCGATCTGGTTGCCATAGGACGAATAACCGTCTGCTGCGGAAGTGACGATCTTTCTCTGGGGCAGCTTGCCCTGCATGGTTTCGTCCAGAGGACGGCGCGGATCCGCCGCGCCGGTGATGCGCATAGCGGTATAAACATAGGCACGTCCCGAAAGCGGGTCTCTGATGGCGCCGCCGATGCAGGTGGCCGCGCCGCCGAACGGTTCGATCTCCGTCGGGTGGTTGTGCGTTTCATTCTTGAACAGAAGCAGCCAGTCTTCCTGCTTCCCGTCGATGGTGGCTTTGATTTTGACCGTGCAGGCGTTGATCTCTTCAGACTCGTCGAGACCCTCCATTTTCCCGGCAGCTTTTAATGCCTTTGCAGCGATCGTACCCAGATCCATGAGTGTGACCGGTTTGGTCCTGCCGAGATCAGAACGAACGGCGAGGTAGTCGTTGTACGCCTTCTGCAGCGTCTCATCCTCAAACGTGATCTCATCTATGATCGTGTTGAACGTGGTATGTCTGCAGTGATCGGACCAGTAGGTGTCGATCATCTTGATTTCGGTAATGGTCGGAATACGGCCTTCGCTCTGGAAGTACTCCTGGCAGACTTTGATGTCGCCTTCGTCCATGGCCAGCCCACGGTCTGCGATGAACTGTTTCAGCGCCGCTTCATCCATATCGTTGAATCCTTCGATGGATTCGACCGTCTGCGGAAGCTCATATTCAACGCGCAGGGTCTCCGGCATGTCGAGGGACGCCTGGCGCATCTCAACCGGGTTGATGACGAAGCTGATGATCTTCTGCAGTTCTTCCGGAGTCACCGCTCCGCTGATCAGATAGACCTTGGCGCACGCCACCAGCGGACGCTCCTGCCGGGAGATGATCTGGATGCACTGGGCCGCGGAGTCTGCTCTCTGATCGTACTGTCCCGGCAGCGCTTCGACTGCAAAGACCGCATCGCCCATCTCGGCGAATGTCGCCTCATCCCCAACAAACCTGTAAACATCGTCGACCTGCGGTTCTGAGAACACGCTTCCGATGCATTCTTCAAAGAGTTCTTCTGAGATGCCTTCTACATCGTACCGGTTGAAGATCCGGATCTTCTCGACGGAACTGATTCCCAGAAATGTCCTGATCTCCGACAGCAAAGCTCTGGCTTCGCTGGCAACGGCTTCTTTTTTCTCGACGAATACTCTGTATACCATCTTATTTCCTCCTGGCTTAATTCCTCTGGCTTTCCTGCTTATTTCTGTCCGGCTTTCAGCGCTTTGGCGCCGATGTCTGTTCTGTAATACGCGTTCTCGAAGGTGATCTTCGCTGCGTTTTCATATGCTGTATCAATGGCTTCCTGCAGGGTCGGCGCTACGCTGGTGACGCCCAGGACTCTGCCGCCTGAAGTGAGGAGCTTGCCGCCCTCGAGCTTCGCGCCCGCCACGAACACTTCCGTGTTTCCGGTAAGCTCGCCCATGCTGATCTCGCAGCCTTTCTTATAGCTCTGCGGGTATCCGCCCGACGCCACAACGACGCAGCAGGCGAAATCATCTGCGAACTTCACTTCTGTTTCCGCCAGTTTCTCGTCCGTAACTGCTTCCATGACGGTCAGCAAATCGCTCTCAAGCAAAGGCAATACAACCTGTGCTTCGGGGTCGCCGAAGCGGCAGTTGTATTCGATCACCTTCGGGCCGTCCGCTGTGATCATCAGGCCGAAGTAGAGGCATCCTTTGAAAGGCCTGCCCTCTGCGTTCATAGCCTTGACTGTCGGCAGGAAGATCTCTTCCATGCAGCGCGCCGCCACGTCTTCTGTATAGTACGGGTTCGGTGCGACGGTTCCCATGCCGCCGGTGTTCAGACCTTTGTCACCGTCCAGGGCTCTCTTATGATCCTGGGAGGAGATCATCGGCACGATGGCGTGTCCGTCTGTAAAGGAAAGGACGGAAACCTCCGGTCCTGTCAGGAACTCTTCGATGACGACGCGGGCGCCGCTCTCGCCGAACTTCTTCTCTTCCATCATGCTGCGCACGGCTGCCTTGGCATCGTCTCTGGTCTCGGCGATGATGACGCCTTTGCCCAGAGCCAGCCCGTCCGCTTTGACGACAGTCGGGATCGGCGCCGTTTCCAGATACTCCAGCGCGGCTGCCATATCGTCGAAGACTTCATAGGCCGCCGTCGGGATGCCGTACTTCTTCATCAGATCCTTGGAAAAGACTTTGCTCGCCTCGATGACGGCTGCCTTCTTGTCCGGACCGAAACATCGGATTCCTTCTGCCTGCAGCACGTCCACGCAGCCCATGGCCAGCGGATCGTCCGGCGCAACGACTGCGTAGTCGATGCCTTCCTTCACTGCAAAATCACGAATGCCGCCCAGGTCCTTCGCGCCTATGTCCACGCATGTGGCGTCTGCCGCAATGCCACCGTTGCCCGGAAGGGCGTAGATCACATCTACCTTCGGGCTCTTCGCGAGGCCCTTGATGATCGCGTGCTCGCGTCCGCCGCCGCCTACTACCATTACTTTCATTGCTATCTCTCCTCCGCGCCGCGTGCGGCGCTCATTTATTGCTTTTGCATTAGTGGTGGAACAATCTCACCTTGTTGAATATCATGACCATGTTGTACTTGTCCGCAGCGGCGATGACTTCGTCATCACGCACGGATCCGCCCGCCTCTACGACGTAAGACACGCCGCTGGCCTTTGCGCGTTCGATGCTGTCTCCGAATGGGAAGAAGGCGTCGGACGCGAGCACGCCGCCGGTCTGTTCATCGAGATACGCGCGCTTTTCTTCTGCAGTCAGACGCTCGGGCTGCTCGCTGAAGTACTTCTGCCAGTTGCCCTCGGCGCAGACATCTTCTTCGTATTCATTGATGTATCCGTCGATGGCGTTGTCTCTGACCGCCCGCGGGAGCTTGTCCTTGAACGGCAGGTTCAGCACCTTGTCGTGCATCCGCAGATACCAGGTATCTGCCTTGCTGCCTGCCAGGCGCGTGCAGTGGATCCTGGACTGCTGTCCCGCTCCGATGCCGATGCACTGCCCGTCTCTGGCAAAGCACACGGAATTGGACTGTGTGTATTTGAGCGCGATCATGGCGATGATCAGATCCTCTTTGATCTCGTCCGGAAGGCTTTTGTTCTTCGTGACGATGTTTTCCAGCAGGTCCGGTCCGATCTTGATGTCGTTGTGGGTCTGCTCGAAGTTGATGCCGAAGACCTGTCTTGTTTCCTGCCCTTCCGCGCTGTAGGACGGATCGATCTTGATCACATTATAGTTTCCGTTTTTCTTTTTGCTGAGCATCTCCAGCGCTTTGTCCGTGAATCCCGGCGCGATCACGCCGTCGGAGACCTCGCGCTTGATGATGCGCGCCGCCGCCTCGTCGCAGGTGTCAGACAGGGCGATAAAATCTCCGAAGGAGCAAAGTCTGTCCGTACCTCTGGCTCTGGCGTAGGCACAGGCGATCGGAGAATCGTCCAGGCCTTTGATGTCATCGACGAAATAGGCCCGCTTCATCTTATCGCTCAGCGGTCTGCCGATGGCTGCCGAGGTCGGGCTCACATGCTTGAAGGATGTGGCCGCCGGCATGCCCGTCGCTTCCTTGATTTCTTTTACCAGCTGCCATGCGTTGAAGGCGTCGAGAAAATTGATATATCCCGGTCTGCCGTTCAGGATCTCGATGGGAAGGTCGCTGCCGTCCGCCATGTAGATCCTGGCTTCGCTCTGGTTCGGGTTGCATCCGTATTTGAGTTTCAGTTCATTCATGTCGCTGCCTTTCTCTAACTATTCGTATCTGCAGGTTACCTTTTGTATCTGCAGGTTGCTTATCGTATCCACTGATTACTTTTCGTATCTGTTGATCAGTCGTTCTTCGTACGTCCCTTCTGCAAGGTCTGTGTATCTGACATAAAGGGAAATCTTATTGTCTTCGTCCAGCGACTCCCAGATCTCCTGCGCAAAGGCGTCGATGTCATCGGGCACGGCAACTCTCTCCGGTTCGCCCTGGAAGGTCGGAAGCGGAGATCCGTCTTCCATATACGTATGGATGAAATGTCCCAACCCCGGCAGCGCCTCATAGGAGAAGGTGAACCGGTTGCAAGCCGTTCCTTCCGCATCGGCGCTCTTCAGAATGCTCATCTCGTAGTTGCCGGTCTCAAGATCTGTAATGCTGCTGATCCGCGGCGTGAGGTTCGGCGCGTCCGGCTCGAACTGCCTTTCCTCGAGCGTCTCCGGGAACGCCAGTCCCCTCGCGAGTCCATCATAGATCGTATTTGTCTGATCGCCGTTGGTGACGATCAGGAAGTTTTCAAATGATCTGATGGCAGCGTAGATGATCAGGCTCGGATCTTCCACCTTCGATTCATCAAAAGGCTCTGTATAAACCTCCTTATCGTGGATCGCAAATAAGCGATTTCTGCTGTTGGGACTCCTGCCCATGATGAAGTAGGCCGATGCCGCCTTACCGGAAGGCGTCTGCCCCGTCACAATCCCCCGTCCTACGTAGGAATTGCCCTTGACTCTGTCCGTGAAAGAATCGATCTTGTAGATTCCCATTTAATGTTCTCCTTTCAAATGTGTCAAAGGGACGGTTCTTTTGACACATTTACAGTTTTTGGAAATGTGTCAAAAGAACCGTCCCTTTGACACATCTGCGCGCATATCTTTTCTGCCGCTGCCGGCAGGATGATCCATTCTGCCTGTTCCATGACGCGCCGCTGCAGGGTTTCGGGTGTGTCGCCGTCCTGCACTTCGACGGCTTTCTGCATGATGATCTCGCCGTCGTCGGGGATCTCGTTCACGAAGTGAACGGTCGCGCCGGTGACTTTGACGCCTTTGGCGAGGGCCGCTTCATGGACGAGGAGTCCGTAGTAGCCTTTGCCGCAGAAGGACGGGATCAGGGACGGATGGATGTTGATGATCCGGTGATCGAAATGTCTGGTGAAATCCTCGCTGAGGATGCTCATGAAACCTGCCATGATGATCAGGTCGATGTTTCTGCTCTCGATCTCCTCGATGAGCCTGCGCTCAAAGCCTTCCTGTCCGCCGCAGCTTTTTCTTGTGATCGCAAAAGCTTCAATGCCTGCGTTGGCCGCGCGCTCGAGGGCGTAGGCGCTCTTCTTATTGGATATGACGAGCGAGATGGTCCCGCTCTTTATGATGCCGCTTTTCTCCGCGTCGATGAGAGCCTGCAGATTCGTGCCGCCCCCGGAGACGAGAACTGCGATCTTTGCTTTTGCATGAGAGCGGTCCGATGTTGCGATGGCGCATTCTGTTTTTGCGTTTGACATGCCGCCCTCCCTAGACAAGTTCGATCTTGTTTTCGCCTTCGATGATCTCGCCGATGATGTACGGAGCTTCGCCTGCCTCGGTGAGGATTTGCAGGGCCTTCTCTGCCTCTGCTGCAGGGACGACGATGCTCATGCCGACGCCCATGTTGAAGGTGTTGAACATATCTCTTTCTGAAATTCCGCCCGTCTTCGCGATCAGATCAAAGATCGGCAGCACTTTGACGGATGCCTTGTCGATCTTCGCGCAAAGTCCTTCCGGAATGCTTCGCGGAATGTTTTCATAGAAGCCGCCGCCGGTGATGTGTGAGATGCCTTTGACGTTCACTTCTTCGATGAGTTTCAGGACCGGCTTCACGTAGATGCGGGTCGGCGTCAAGAGGGTCTCTCCGATGGACGCGCCGCCCAGTTCTGCGACCGGTGATTTGATGTCGGAATTCTCTACGTCAAAGACCTTGCGTACCAGTGAGAATCCGTTGGAGTGCACGCCGCTTGACGGCAGGGCGATCACAACGTCTCCCGCCTCCATGGTCTCATTGTCTATGATCTTGTCTTTGTCGACGACGCCGGTGACGTAACCGGCAAGGTCGTATTCGTCTTCCGGATAAAATCCCGGCATCTCGGCTGTCTCACCGCCGATGAGGGCTGCGCCTGACTGGATGCATCCGTCACAGACGCCCTTGACGATGGCCTCCATCCGCTCGGGCACGTTCTTGCCGCAGGCGATGTAGTCCAGGAAGAACAACGGCTTGGCGCCGCCGCAGATGATGTCGTTGACGCACATGGCAACGCAGTCTACGCCCACGGTATCATGCTTGTCCATGAGGAAGGCCAGCCTGAGCTTCGTTCCCACGCCGTCAGTTCCGCTGACCAGGATAGGCCTCTTGATTCCCGTCAGATCCAGTTCGAACATGCCGCCGAAACCGCCGATATCGGAGCACACGCCCTCTGTTCTTGTGGAGGCGATGTGCTTCTTCATCAGTTCGACCGCTCTGTATCCTGCTGTGATGTCTACGCCTGCTGCAGCGTAGGCATCAGATCTTGAGTTCTTCATGTCTTATACTCCCGTCTTGTACTTCTCTGTACTTCTCT
>CAMOXP010000041.1 GCA_946629205.1 uncultured Bacillota bacterium | reverse complement strand
GGGACCTGATCCTGGCAGGAGAAATCACCGAAGGCGAAAAGCTCCCATCCCTTAGGAGCCTTGCGAAAACGACCTCTCTGAGCGTCACTACCATTGAGCAGAGCTACAACCAGCTTCTGGTCGAAGGCTACATCCACGCAAAACCTCAGTCCGGCTATTACGTCAGCAAGGTCCTCGCCGGCCGCGGACAAACTGTACCTGCGGACAAAAGCAATCTTGAAGCAGAAGTGTCTGTCATCGATGAGACTGCCGGGTCCGAGGTCCCCGTCATGCGTTACGATCCGGAGTGCTTCGACTTCAACAAATGGAAGAAATGCATGAACCGGATCCTGAACGATTATTCCCCGGCGCTTCTTTTCGAAGGAAATCCCCAAGGCGAAGCAGCCCTGCGCGCAGAGATTTCCCGTTACCTCTACATGTCCCGGGGCGTCAGCTGCACGCCGGACCAGATCATCATCGGCGCCGGCACGCAGCAGATCACAAGCCATCTGGCGACCCTGCTGCGGAAACAGGGCGTCGAACACGTGGCGCTGGAAGACCCCGGTTATTTGCCTGTCCGCAATGTTTTTCGCGACCGGGGCTTCGCCATCACTTCCGTATCCGTCAGGGGCAATGGGCTGGCCATCGAAAAGCTGCCGGCCAACATCCGGGCGGCCGCCTACGTGAGTCCTTCCAACCACGCGTTCACCGGCAGCGTCATGCCCATCGGGCGCAGATACGAACTTCTCGCCTGGGCGGAGGAAAACAGCAGCTATATCATTGAAGACGACTACGACAGCGAGCTGCGGTATTTCGGCAAACCTATTCCGGCTCTGAAGAGCCTTGCCGGAAGTGAGCGGGTCATCTATCTGGGGTCCTTTTCGAGTACGCTGTTTGCAGCTCTGAAAATCAGCTACATGGTGCTTCCGTCGCGTATGGCGCAGGTTTTCTCCTCCATCGCCGGCGACTACTCTCCGACCTGTTCCAAACTGGAGCAACTGACCCTGGCCATGTTCATGGAGAGCGGTCTCTACCAGACGCACATCAAGAAACTTCGGAAACTCTATTCCCAGAAACTGACACGGATCACGGAAGCCTTCGACGCAAAAGCATCCGACTTCGTGCGGGTCATCAGTTCCTCCTCCGGCATCAGCATCATTCTGGAAATCGATTCTCCGAAAACACCCGGACAAATAAAAAGGGACGCCGAAGCGCTCGGCATCCCTGCTGTCTGCGTTGGACGCAGGATCATTCTGTACTACAATCAGATACCTCTTTCAGAAATCGACGGCGCCGTATCACAGCTGGCAGATGTATGGCGCCGATGAGGATCAGAATCGAAAGAATCGTCAGGAGCAGTCCATTGATCAGCCCTGCCGGGCGGAAGGAAAGTTCGATCTCGTGGGTGCCCTCTTTCAACCCCGTGCTGATCCAGGCGTCTCCTGTGAGCTCTCTGATCTTGACGCTCTTCCCGTCGATCTTCATCGACCATCCGTCTTCGTAAGGAATAGATGTGACAAACACGCCGCCGTCACCTGCGTCGATGGTGCCTTTGATGCGTGTGTCACTGGCCTCCGTTACGGTCATAAGACTTCTTGATATCATAGCGTACGCTTTGTCCCAGGCATCCTGGTCCAGCGTGCAGACATAGCATGTGATTCTCCCTGTGCTGCCCTCCTGGAACTGGATGTGGACCGTGAAGTCTTCGCCTTCTTTCATCGGTCCGATGTTCAGAATAGAGCCGCAGTCATCCTGAACGGGTATCGTTTCTCCATCATCGCTGCGCTCGATATAAATGTCCTCGGCGTAATCGGCAGATACGTATACATAGTATTTCTCATTCGTATCTGCAGTATATTTCAAATCGACCGACCCGGACCTGGACGTATCGATCAGCGAATTATCGATCTCATAATCACCGACATACTGCGACACGGTATTATCGCCGATCGCTTCTCCCCTGCCTTTGCTTATGAAAACCCGGTCGACTGCACCGGAAGTCGCTGCGCTGACGTATTCATCCAGATTGATGAACGGATTCGTATCATAGGGGTCCCACGACCGGATGGAGGTCGGCAGCATGTATCCGATGGACAGCGGGTAGTTGCTCTCATACAGACCCGACTCCTCTTCGCCTTTTAGGTATGTGAAATCCGGGTCGTCCAGCTGCCGGTTCTTTGCGATCATGTAATCCACGTTCGTAATGCAGCTGGTGACCGGGCTGGTTTTGTTGAAGTTGAACCGATTGCTCCCCGGATGTCCCTCAAGACCGATGCGCTCCATCAGAGTTGTCGTGTTGCTGTTGAGCGTCGACGCGAACTGTCCCATTCCTCTGTAATGATAAAAGGCCGGGCAGTTGTGAATGATCGGATCGTCGATTTCCATTCTGGCGAAACGTCCGTTGCCGCCTTCCGAAACAGGGCCGCCTTCTTTGCAGGCTTCTTTGGCGAGGTACATGACGCTCGCCTTGTTCTCGTTGTATGTTACTCTGGATGAATTCCCCATCCTGTCGAAATCGATCGTTGTCGTCACGCAAAGTTCGGCGGCCACAACGACTGCAAGCAAGGCGATGAACTGCCGGCGGACAAGCTTTTGCCTTTTATAAAGCCCGATGAGGATCCCGTAGGCTACCGTGAGCGCCAGTCCGTAATACACAAATACATTCATGTCATCGACAACGTCCGTCATGATTTTCTGGGCCAGAAGATAGTAGGCGCCAATCACAAGGAACACCGCCGTCAGCCTGCCGGCGCTGATCCCGTTCAGTCTGTTGAACGCTCTGTAGCCCATGGCAACAAGGAGGAAACAGATGACGAAGGAGAACCTGTGCGGCAGCTGGTTGGGGAAGTGCATCCCGTGCCAGATGAAGTCCAGTTTATTGATATTCAAGCTGAAGAACATGAAGACGAGGAACGCCCCATGCAGCAGTTTTTCTCTGTACGGAATCTCCCGGGACATGAAATAGCATGCCAGCATCACCGTCACCAGATATCCGCAGCAGATATTCGGAAGACCGTCCAAATAAGTCAGGTGCGCTGTCGGCAGCAGCTGGTTGAGTACATCGAGCACATTGTAATAGAAGTTCCATTCCTCCGGCATCTCCGATGAGAAGTAATATGCATTCTGCATGCTGATGTACGTAGGCAAAAGCATCACAGCGGACATACCGATCCCGATCAGGGATGCTGCGACTGCGCGCAGCGTGGTGAGCAGGCACGCTTTTGCGCCCCTGTCTCTGACGGTGATGAAATAATACACCGGGTAGTAGAGCAATATGAAGATGCACACCATAATGGCGATGTAGTAGTTGCTGAAGACGATGAGCGCCAGCGTCACCGCGTACAGCGCCATGCGTCCGTCTTTGATGAGGCGGTTCAGCCCCAGCATGCACAAAGGCAAAAGCATCACAGCATCGAGCCACATGAGGCACCAGTAATAGCCGATGGAATAGGAACAGAGCGCGTACATGATGGAGAAGAGCATGGTCTTGGCGCCGCCCTGCCGGTCAGCCAAAAGCTCCGAAGGGTTGTACACGTTCCTGAGATAGATGTACATGAAACTTCCAGCCAGCCCGATCTTGATCAGGATGATGACGCTCACGCCTTCCATAAGCAGCGATGCCGGGAACAGAATCAGCAGCAGATTCAGCGGGCTCGCCCCATAGTATGACATAAGGCACCAGAAATTACAGCCGCCCCCGCTGTTCCATGAATAAAAGAGGCTGCCGCCCCCGTGAAGCCGGTACTGCAGTTCACCCAGAAACGGGACATACTGATGGTACATGTCAATGATGGCAAGCTGCTCCTCCCCGAAGGGATAGATGTCCGTTAACGCAAACACAAGCACCAGTATGAACACCGGCAGGAAAAATGACCCGTAGAGGTATCGTCTCTGTTTGATGTATTGGAGGAGTTTATCTTTCAATCGGCAGTTCCTCCTCTGTGTCAGATATGTTGGATTCTTTTTCGATGTAGATCGGTCTGCGTTTCGTCTCCAGATACATTCTGCCGACGTATTCTCCAATGAGTCCCAATATGGCGATAATAACTCCGCCAAAGAACAGAATAAGGCAAATGGTGGATGCGTATCCCGGCGTGTCCTTGCCCATCACGATGGTTTTGATGATCTCAATGATCAAATAGATTGCCGAACCTGCGGCGATGAACCCGCCGAACGCTCCTGCGAACTTCAGCGGAGAATCTGCAAAATCAATAAATCCGTCTATGGCGTACTTGGTCAGGCCCCAGACAGTCCATTTGGTCTCGCCGGACAGCCGCTGCACATTCTCGAACTCGATCCACTGCGTGTCGAAGCCTACCCAGGCGAAGATGCCTTTGCTGAACCGCTGGGTCTCCGGCATATCGGCAATGGCTTTGACCATGCGCTTTGACATCAGCCGGAAGTCGACCGCGCCGTCCACGATCTCGATCTCGCAGTACTTATTCATAAGTTTGTAGAACAGACGGGCGAAGACGCTCCGGATCTTGGGCTCCCCCTTACGGCTCACCCTTCTGGCAGCCACACTGTCGCAGCCAGTCTCTTCTGCGGTCTTCAGCATATCCGCGATGAGCCGGGGCGGATGCTGCAGATCAGCGTCCATGATGACCGCGAAGTCCGCTGCGGCACCTTTGCCTGCTGCGGCTTCTTCGCTTACTGCGGTCACCGCGTCAGCCGATGCCTTCAGACCCGCATACATAGCCGCTTCCTTCCCGAAGTTCCTGCTGAAAGATATGTACTTGACAGTCGTCTGTTCGGCTGCGGCCTGATCCGCGACGCGCCTGATCTGCTCTAGTGTCCCGTCCTTGCTTCCGTCATCTATAAAAATGTATGCGAAACAATAGCTGTTTTCGTAAGCGTCGCTTTTCCTGATCTGCGACGCCACAGCCCGCACTTCACTGTAGAATGCTTCGATATTCTGTTCCTCATTGTAACAGGGAACAATGATGTCGATTCTCTTATTGCCCATGGGGTTATTGTACGGCTAATTGACAATTCTTGTCAAAGATTTTTGAGCGAAAACAGAAGAACGCTGCGCGTTAGATCATGCCGCGCAGCGCTTCTCTGTCAGTTACTATTTTGTTTCTATTTGATTCTATCCGATTGATTTTATCCGGCGGCTGCTTATTTTGCACTCGTTACATCTGCCGGGATCGCGTAAGCCTTCGGATCGATTTCGCCGTACTGGCTGTAGTCCATCGTATCCGTAAGCTTGACCTGCATGTCGATCGCGGTTCCCTGCATTTCGCCTTTCGCCTGGATGTTCAGTCCCTGCATGTCGATCTTCTTGATCAGCGCAGAATCCTTATAGAAAGTGTATATGATCTGTCCTTCGGTAATGTTGAATTCCTTCATATCCATGCCTGCTTCGCTGTAGCTGCTGAACAGATTCATTTCTTTGATTGCCTCTCCCAGTTCGCCAGCATCCAGCGTCAAGGTATATCCTTCCTCTGTCTCGGCAAACTTTGCCTTCTCCAGAATGTCCGCGCTCATTTCTGTCACGCTGTTCATCATCTCGGTCATGCTGGAATCCGTCTCTGTCTTTGTCCAAGTCTCGGTTCCTTCCGCCTTGGTGTAGGTCGCCCCGTTCGCAATGTCGATATACATCTCGGCAGGTTGTTCCATGGACTGCCCCATCATCGACATGCTCGTATTGGAATCCGCGTGCGCTGTTTCTTTTCCTGAGTCCATGCTCATTGTCATTTTCATCGGCACGTTCATACTGTCCGTGCCCAGCGCTTCCTTAAGACCGTCCATCTTGAGCGTCATATCCATGTCCATATCCATGTCCATGTGATAATTCTCTACTGCCTCCTGCGCAGTCTGGTTTGCCGCCGCCAGCGACGCTGCGTCAGTAATCTGCGCCTCGCTGCCGCCTCCGCCGCAGGCAGATAAAATACCTGCCATACCAATGACCAGCACAAACGCAGCCCCAATCATCGTTAACTTCTTTTTCATATGCATTCTCCTCTATGTCTGTTTCCCATTCGATGCCATACCACGGATGTCGCTTATAATGTACCGCTTGCCCTAATCATACCACAGATTCGAACCCCGGTCTTCTTTTTTTGCGAGCCGGCCGGTGAGGGCACATGTGGAGCGGACCTCCGCAGGCGCTGCCCGCAATTGCCAGCGAAAGGAGCGGCGAGAATGGCTAAACGTCAGCAATGTCTGAGCCGCAGGTGAGTTTTGCTGATGTTCCATTCTCACGCGACTGAGCACGTGCAATTGCCAGCGCTGAGGACAGACCGCGTAACCATGTGCCCTCACCGGCCGTCTATGAGAAAAAAGAGACCCGCGTTTTTTCGCGGGTCTCTTGTGTGTTGCTTTTGCGTTAAGCTTATTTGCTTACTGCTGCCAGGAAGGCCTTCTCGGAAAGTTCGTCCGCATATTCGGAATCCATTTCCTTGATGCCAGCAGGGAATTCGTACTTCGCCAGTCTCTCTACGAATGGATCCGGATCGAAGTGCTCTGGGCCCCAAGCGCCCGGCTCATTCCAGATGCCCTTGGCGATCAGTTCCATCATGATGACCGGACCTACTGCAGTCTGTGCTACGACTGAGTTGGTGGTGTACTTCTTGATGCATTCCTGGTTGTCAGCTACCTGATACAGGTATACGGATCTGTACTTGCCGTCTTTCCATCCGGTTACCCATGTACCTGCGCAGCCCTTACCGGTCATTTCGTCAGTTGCTCCAACCGGTGACGGGATGACTTTGCAGACGAAGTCTCTCGGTGTGATCTCGGAATCACCAACCTTGATCTTGTCTCTCTTGTTGTCCAGTCCCCATCCGTGGAGTGTCAGCAGCTTCGCTCTGAACTCTCTCGGAACACCATACTTGAAGGTGACTCTGTTGCAGTCGATTTCTCTCGGTACGAGCAGTACTTCTTCGTGCTCTACGTTGACTACTTCTACATCGCCGATTCCGCCCGGGAAGTTGAAGATCTCAGGCTCTGAGAACGGCTCTGTGCAGAACCAGTGTCCATCCGGGTTTTCTTCGTTCTTTTCCCAGATGACCGGCGGCTGCAGGCATTCTTCGATGGTTGTCCATACGGAGAATCCGAAGTCGGAATCTGTGTTTCCATAGTTGTCGCCGTCACGAACGTCTACTCTGTCGATCTTGTCGAAGAGGTGTACAGCAGCGTACTTCGCGAATACGTCAGCCATTCCAGGTTCTACGCCGGATCCGCATACTGCGATCTTACCGGAAGCTTCCCATTCCTTCTGCTTTGAGAACTGGTAGTCACCCAGCTTGATGTACGGCAGTTCATATGGTTTCTCAGGATGCTCTGTGCCCAGTGTCATAGCGCAGTCAAGGTATCCGATCTTCAGTTCGAGGCATGTATCAAAGATCGTCTGGTTCATTCTCGGGTCACAAGCGTTCATTGCGAAGTCGCAGTCATGCTCTGCTACAACTGCCTTGATGCTTTCAGGATCCATTGCGTTGATCTGTGCCGGAACGAACTTTCCGCCGCCGCAGATTTCATTCGCAACCTTCTCTGCTCTGGCCAGATCATAGTCTGCTACTACTACTTTTTCAGCCCAGTCGCCTTCTGCTCCGGCTCTCTCAATGATCTTTGCTGCTGAAGTACCTACTCCGCCTGCTCCAATGATAAGTAATTTCATGTTCATACCTCCATATTATAGCGATTTCATTTATTTGCTGTTTGTCCGGCCCATCGATTCTCATCGAAAGCCGTCTCTTGTATCATAATATTAAGACTTTTTTGCCTTTCTTTCAATGAGCCTTTTGCTATAATAGTGTACTTATTTGCTGTCATTTATATCGATCAGAATGAGTTCGTACCCGATCCCTTTGAAAACGCTCCGCAGGCTCAACGCGTCCGAGCTGAAGTAATTGGCGCTGGAGACCGATGGTTCCTCATAGAGTGTGCGCAGCAATTCCTCACGTTTGGACTTCCCGCTCTCCGGTTTACCCTGCGATTCGATCTTGCTGGTCAGGTTCTCTCTGTCCATCCTGTACCGCAGTACGCGGAACTGGCCCGACAGTCCGGTGCAACGCACCAGGAACTCCGCCTCGCCGTCGAAATTGCGGATGACCCGGAGCAATTCTGAGTTCGTGCCGATCCGCTTCAGCGACTTGAAAACATTGTCGTTGAAATTGTAAAGAAGGATGCCGAGACTCGAAAGCGGTCCGGGGAACTTGTCCTTTGTCGTTACCATATAATTGTTTCCCGAAGCGATCAGATTCTCACCGAGCCCGCGCAAAAGCTTATAAGGCTCTGCCAGGATCTTATTGATGTCCCTGCTCATGACCTCCTCAAGCTCGGGCTCTCTTGTCAGCACTTCCGCGAAGTCATCATATATGTCGACGTCGACGATGGTCGGTTTGACTTTGTACTTATCCAGGTAATCAGCGTAAACCCCTTTTACCTGCCGGCGGATGGCGTCCTCGATCTGATCAGGTGAGCACCTGGTGTACTTCGCCTCGATCTCGCGGCTGATGGTTTTGCCGATGTAGGCTTTTCTGTACTCCAGCGGGTGCATGCCGAACCAGTGCTCGAAATGTTTGATGTAGTATCTGACTGCGGAGAATCCCGTTTCCTCCGCAATGGTCCCGATTTTCTTGTTCGTGCCGAGCAAAAGCTTCTCAGACTCTTCGACTCTGATATAGCTGAGCAGATCCTGGAAACTGAGACCCGCCGCTTCCTTTATGATGTGGGACAAATAGTAAATGCTCAGGTGCTCGCGCTCGGCGATCTCGCTGAGCGTCAGTTTCCTGTTGTAGTTGTCGTACATGTAGTCTGTGATCCTGTTCAGTCTGCCTGCCAGGATCTTGTTGCCTTTGTTTTTCACCTCGTTCTTGAACTTGCCGTCCTCCATGACGAAGTAACGGAAGTCGGACATGAGACAGGCGATGAGATTGTGGGTGCTCTCGATGACCTTGTGTTCATAGCCGTAGCCCTTCTGCAGCACCTCCATCATGATCTTGGCCAGGATCCCTCTGAGGATATCCAGGCTCTCGTCGCTGTCGTCTTCCATCTCGGTGACGAAGAAGTTGTTCTTCAGATTGTCGTAGTATCTGGAGAAGTAGGACAGGTCCAACTGCAGCATCATGACCATATTGTCTTCACCGGTGCTTTCGAAACTGTGCATTTCTCTGTCGTTCAGGATATAGACGTCGCCCTGCTTCAGATTGTAGGTGTAATATCCGTTTCGCAGAGTGATCGATCCGTCAAGTACATAGACAACTTCCATATCATCATGGAAGTGGATCGGATATTCTTCGATGTTGGCCGTGATCACATTGATCGGCAGCTCATCCCTGTAAATAATTTTTTCTTTCAGCATTTTCTGACCTCAATTTCCCCCACATTATGTTAACCATTTGGTCTCACTGTAAATAATTGGTTCAACAATCGAAAACCATTGTAATTAAGAGCATTCCGGG
>CAMOXP010000040.1 GCA_946629205.1 uncultured Bacillota bacterium | reverse complement strand
AGAAGCAAGCTCTACGATCCGGGATTCACAACGGAGTTCCGGCAGGCGAGCAAGTAGGGAAGAATCAAGCAGGATTGCATCATGAAACTGGCGTATCTGGCGTTTTCAGAAACTGGATATGAGCTGGCGGTCAGGCTGGCGGATGAGCTGGGCGGAACCGCCTGCCGCAGCGGGCGGGAGCAGAGTCTGTCCGAATGGACGGAGGAGCACTTCACATCGGACGACGGGCTTGTGTTCGTCGGCGCGGCGGGAATTGCCGTGCGTGCCATTGCGCCATACGTCGCGGACAAGACGACGGATCCCGCCGTTGTGGTCATCGACGAAAAGGCCCTGAACGTTATCCCGATTCTGTCGGGGCATCTGGGCGGCGCCAATGACCTTGCCCGTGCGATCGCAAAAGCATCCGGCGCAAACTGCGTCATCACGACGGCCACCGACATCAACGGCGTCTTTGCCGTGGACGAATGGTCGAAACGACAGGGATGCAAGCTCATAGAGAAAGAACGCATCGTGCGCGTTTCGGGCGCGCTGCTGGGTGGCGGCACCGTGACCGTGAAAAGCCCTTGGGGAATCGCGGGGGAAGTCCCGGAGGGGATCCGCGTGATCGACGCCTGCGCGGACGCCGACGCATCTGCGGACGTGACATTGGACGCTTTCAGTAAGGATACAGACACCCTGCACATTGTTCCGCCGGTATGCACTCTCGGCATCGGCTGCCGCAAAGGCACTCCGAAAGAAGCCATCGAGCTTTTGCTTGAGAACCTGATCGAGAAGACCGGTCTCCGGCCGGAATCGGTGACGGGCGTGGCCTCGATCGATTTGAAGAAAGAGGAAGCCGGGCTGCTGGAATTCTGCGCGGACCACGGCTGGGAGGCGGACTTCTATACAGCGAACGAACTGGCCGGACTAGGCGGAAGGTTCACTGCCTCCGAACTGGTGAAGAACGTGACCGGCGTGGACAACGTCTGCGAACGGAGCGCCTGCGCCAAATCAGGCGGTGAGGTCGTCGTGCGGAAGATGTCCGGCGGCGGCGTGACCATGGCCGTTGCAATGATAGATTACAGACCAACATGGGAGTGGAAACAAGATGAATAAAGTATATGCAGTAGGAATCGGCCCGGGCGGAGAAGAATTCTTCACCCAGGAAGCAAAGGCGGCGCTGGAGCGCGCGGACGTGATCGCGGGCTACACCGTGTATGTGGATCTGGTGAAGGATCTGTACCCGGACAAGGAAACGTACACGACGCCGATGAAACAGGAAATCGAGCGGTGCAGATGGGCCATTGAGAAAGCAAGCACGGGAAAGACCGTCGCCATGGTCTGCAGCGGCGACGCCGGCGTGTACGGAATGGCGGGGCTTTTGTTTGAGCTTGCAGATCAGTACGAGGACGTTGAGATTGAAGTGGTCGCCGGCGTGACAGCGGCAAACTCCGGAGCAGCAGTCCTAGGCGCGCCCTTGGGACACGATTTCTGTCTCATCTCACTGTCGGACCTGCTCACGCCGTGGGAGCTGATTGAGAAGAGACTTCACTGCGCAGCGGAGGCGGATTTCGCCATCTGCATCTACAACCCGCGTTCAAAGAAACGGGCGGATCATCTGCAGAAGGCCTGCAGCATCATCATGGAACACAAGAGTCCTGACACGGTCTGCGGATGGGTGAAGAACATCGGCAGGGAAGGGCAGGAATTCAATATCGTGACCCTCGCGCAGCTGGAGCAGGAACCAATCGATATGTTCACGACCGTGTTCATCGGTTCCGCTTCGACGAAAGTCATCGCGGGGAGAATGGTCACACCGAGAGGATACGAAAAGCATGAAGACAGTTATTTTCGGGGGAACATCTGAAGGACGGGAACTGTCCCAGGCTCTTGCAAAAGCAGGCGCTGACGTCGTGGTCAGCGTGGTGTCGGAGGTCGGCGCAGAAGAGCAGGGCGTATTTGACGGCGTGCAGGTCGAGGTCGGTCCGAAGGAGGAAGAGGAGATCCGCGCCATGATTTCAGATGCGGATCTGGTCATCGACGCGACCCATCCTTACGCTGTGATCGTCACGGACAATATCCGGCGCGCGGCGGAAGCAGAAGGCATAGAGCGGCTGCGGCTTTTGCGGGATGAATCAGACGGCGAAGCGCAGGGCGGCGAGGATATCCTTTATGTCAAAACCGCGCAGGAGGCTGCGAACGTCGCATATGCGGTTGGCGGACGGGTGCTGCTGACCACAGGGTCGAAGGAACTGGGCGTTTACGCGAAGATCCTCGATCCGGAGCTGCTGTATCCGCGGGTGCTCCCGGTCGTTTCGAGCATACAGGCCTGCGAAGATGCAGGCATCCCGCACCGGAACATCATCGCAGTGCAGGGACCGTTTTCAGAGGAACTGAACAAGGCGGTGATGCGGGATTACCGGATCGATCTGATGATCACCAAGGACAGCGGCAAGGCCGGCGGGTTTGCGGAGAAGATCAATGCCGCCCGCAGCTGCGGCGTATCGATCATCGTCATCAGAAGACCGGAAGAAGAAGGCATGTCCTTTGATCAGATACTTGCGTATTGCAGGGAGAAAATACAATGAAAGTAACACTTGTTGGAACCGGATGCGGCGATCCGGGCACAATGACCGAAGAAGTGAAGCAGACGATCGCGGAAGCGGACGTTCTCATCGGCGCACCGCGTCTGCTGGAAGCAGTGGAAGGTTACGCAGATCCGGGCATCTTGAAGGTGGCAGAAATCAAGCCGGCAGAGATCCTGGATGCGATCCAGAGAACCGGCGCGGCCGAAGACGCCGTCGCAGCCATCAAAGGAACCCAGGACGGAAGAATCGAAATCAACGTCTGCGTAGCCTACAGCGGCGATTCCGGATTTTATTCCGGCACACGGAGCCTGCTGCCTTTGCTTCATCAGGCAGGCATCGAAGCGGATGTGATGCCGGGTATCTCGAGCATCCAGGTCTTGGCTGCGCGCCTGCAGGTGCCGTGGCAGGACTGGAAACTGGTATCCGCGCACGGAACGGACTGCGACCCGGTATGCGAAGTTATGGAAGGAAAAGAAGCGTTCTTCCTGACTGGAGGCGCACTGGGGCCGGCGGAGCTTTGTGCGAAGCTTACGGATGCGGGGCTGGGCGAGCTCCGGGTCATCATCGGAGAGCGCCTGTCCTATGCGGACGAAAAGATCTCAGTGGGCAAGGCGGCGGACTTTGCAGAGCGGCAGTTTGATTCTCTGTCCGTGATGCTGGCGGAGCCGGCAGAGTCTACAGACAGGACGCCGGGAATCGATGACAGCGCGTTCATCCGCGGAGACATCCCCATGACGAAACAGACGGTTCGCGCCGCGATCCTCTCGAAGATGGCGGTCAAAAAGACAGACATCGTCTGGGACGTGGGCGCCGGGACGGGCAGCGTGTCCGTGGAACTGGCCATGAAGGCAAACCGGGGCAGCGTCTGGGCTGTGGAACGAGAACCGGAAGGATGCGAGCTGATCGAGGCAAACAAGAAGAAGTTCGGCGTATGGAACCTGCACGTCGTTTCCGGCAGCGCGCCGGAAGCGCTGGCTGATCTGCCGGCACCGGACCGGGTGTTCATCGGCGGATCCGACGGAACGCTGGAAGAAATCATGGACGCTGCACTGGAGAAGAACGGCGACGCGCTGATCTGCGTTTCCGCCATCGTGCTGGAAACCATGGCGGACACCGTCAGGGCCATGGCCGATCGCGGCATGGACACGGACATCATACAGGTGTGCGTCAATACGTCGAAACAAATCAGGGACCGCCACATGATGATGGCGGGAAACCCGATTTACATCATAACAGGTAAGAAGAATGCTTAAAGTGATGATCACAGCAGCGGCATCGAACAGCGGCAAGACCGCCGTGACCTGCGGGCTGCTGTCATTGCTCAAAAGAAAAGAATACGACCCCTGCGCATTCAAGTGCGGGCCGGACTACATCGACCCTATGTTCCACCGTTCCGTTTTGGGCATCTCCAGCAACAATCTGGATGTGTTCCTGGCAGGAGAAGACGGCGTGCAAGACGTGTTCGTTAGGAACAGCAAAGGCCACGGCGCCGCGGTGTGCGAGGGCGTGATGGGATACTACGACGGCGTGCGGCGCGGCGAGGGAGCCGGTGCTGCGAAGAGAGGCGTGGCAGCCGGTGCTGCGCAGCAGCCTGCAGGCTCTGCGGGTGATTACGCCAGCGCTTATCACGTGGCAAGTCTGCTGGATATCCCGGCGGTCCTTGTGGTGCGCCCGAAGGGTGCGGCGCTCACGCTGGCAGCCGTCATCAAAGGCGTTGCGGAGTTCAGAGACGACAGCCGCATCTGCGGCGTCATCTTCAACGACTGCAGCGAGATGTACTATAAAATGTACGGCCCGGCCATCGAAGAAGCGAGCGGCGTTCCGGTTTTGGGATACGTTCCCCACATGGAGGAGGCGAACTTCGAGAGCCGCCATTTGGGACTGATGACGGCAGAAGAGATCACGGACCTTGCGGAACGCATCGACCGGATCGGGCAGAAGATGGAAGAGACCATCGATCTGGAGAGACTGCTCGCGCTGGCGGGGACAGAACCGGATGCGCAGGCAGCTGCCGGCGCTGGCACTTCGAAGGATCTGCAGGTAGCCAGTGCAGCAGAAGTCCGCATCGCTGTCGCCCGGGATGAAGCCTTCAACTTTATCTACGCAGAAACATTGACGGCCCTGGAGGACGCCGGCGCGGAGATCGTGTTCTTCAGTCCGGTCCTTGACGCAGGGCTGCCGGAGAATATAGACGGACTGTACCTGCCGGGCGGATATCCGGAACTTTACGGCAGACAGCTTGCAGAGAACGCATCCATGCGGGAGCAGATCCGTGAAGCCGTTACGGCCGGACTTCCGACCATCGCCGAGTGCGGCGGGTTCCTGTATCTTTCTGCGCAGCTGGAAGACACCGATGGAGTCAGCTGGCCCATGGTCGGAGTGCTTCCGGGCAGCGGGAGCAACGCAGGCAAGCTGGTGCGTTTCGGTTACGGCACCATCAGCCCGGAGAAGGATACGATGCTTTTGCGGGCAGGGGAGCAGGCGCCCGTCCATGAGTTCCATTACTGGGACACGACTGCAGGCGGATCTGACATGACCCTGACGAAGCTGTCGACCGGCGCCAAGTGGGACTTCGGTTACGCCAGCGGGACGCTGTACGCAGGATTCCCGCACCTGTATCTTGGCGGCGGGCAGTTGGCAGAGCGGTTTGCCGAGGCCTGCCGGAAGGGAAAGAATGCTCGGAGCCAAAATGTATCACGATTTTAATCGTAATACCCTTGAAAATGATACTTTTCCCAAGAAAGCGGGCTTTTGGATAGCGGTCAGCGATGAAAGTATCATCATTTGAGTGTTTTGGAGTTAAATAGTGATAGTATTTTTTTAAGCAATACGATCATTCAAAAAAACTGTCACGATATACCTTGATCAAGTGTAAATAGTGATACATTTTGGCTCTCAAAAAAATTTGACACTATGTTTTTATTACTGTTTGAGTTATCGATCATATTTGGCTTTCTGCTGGACCTGCTCTTCGCGGATCCGGCGAAGCTGCCGCACCCGGTGGTGATCATCGGCAAAGGAATCACGCTGCTGGAAAGGAACCTTCGGAACATCTTTCCGAAGTCGCCCGGCGGTGAGCGGGCCGCAGGGCGCGTGATGGCGGCGCTGATCGTCTTGACGACTTTCGTCGTGACGATGGGCCTGTGCATCCTGGCCTGGGTCGTGCATCCGGTCGTGTTCCTGCTTTTGCATACGCTGTGGTGCTGGCAGGCGATCGCCGTGCGGGGCCTTGCCAATGAAGCGAAGAATGTCTATTCGTACCTGAGCCCGGAATGCGATATCGAGGGCGCGCGGAAGGCGGTGTCCAGGATCGTCGGACGGGATACGCAGGAACTGACGGCGGAGGGAGTGACAAAGGCAGCCGTGGAGACCGTGGCGGAGAGCTTTTCCGACGGTGTGGCAGTGCCGTTCTTCTACATGATGATCGGCGGCGCGCCGCTGGCGCTCACCTACAAGGCAGTCAACACCATGGACAGCATGGTGGGATATAAAAATGAACAGTACATCAACTTCGGGCGCGGACCGGCACATCTGGACGATTTCGCCGGATACGTTCCGGCGCGGCTGGCGGCCCTGATGTGGATCGCAGCGGCGGGACTGTGCGAGCGGCGCGCGAAGGAAGCATGGAAGATCTGGCGGCGGGACAACCGCAATCACCCGAGTCCAAACTCGGCCCAGACGGAATCCGCCTGCGCAGGCGCGCTGGGCGTGCAGTTGGCAGGGCCGGCGTACTATTTCGGGCAGCTCTATGAGAAACCGACCATCGGCGATAAGACCCGCGCCATCGAGCCGGACGATATTTTGAAAACAAACAGAATGATGTATATGGCGTCGATCATCGCACTGCTTCTTGCCATGGCGGTGAGTACGTGCCTCATCATCGCAGGAATTTGACTATGACCAAACAAAAGAACAAACATGGAGGCGACTGGGCTTCCTACGAAATCGAATACGGAAAAGAGCCGCTGGACTTCTCCATGAACGTCAATCCTCTCGGCATGTCCGAGCGCGTGAAGCAAGCGATCGCGGAAGCGGCGCAGACAGCGGAGCGGTATCCGGATCCTGAATGCCGGAAGCTGCGCGCAGCCATCGCGGAAGCAGAAGGCGTGACAGCGGAGCAGGTGTTCTGCGGCGCGGGAGCGGCGGATATCATCTACCGCCTGGCGAAGGCGTTAAAGCCGGCAGAAGAACAGGCAAAGCAACAGGAAGAGGAGCCGCGGCTTTTGATTACAGCGCCGACATTCTCCGAGTACGAGGAGGCGTTTGCATCCGAAGGCTGGAAAGTGGAGCAATGGCTGCTGCCGGAGGAAGCAGATTTCCGGATCGGCGAAGAGCTTCCGCGTGCGATCGAGATGATCGACCGCGAAAAAGACGGCGGTGCGGATGTGCTGTTTTTGTGCGAGCCGAACAACCCGACCGGCGTCGCAACAGACCGTGCGCTTCTGGAGGAGATCCTCAAGGCGTGCCGGCAGGCAGGCACACTGCTTGTCATCGACGAGTGTTTCAACGGTTTCCTTGACGATCCGGAGGGGCACACGATGAAGGGATACCTGCAGGACTACGACAACCTGATCATACTGAAGGCATTTACGAAGATCTACGGTATGGCAGGCGTGCGCCTGGGATATTGCCTTTGCGCAAAAGCAGAAACCGCGGAGGCGCTTGCCCAGGCAGGACCGCCGTGGAACGTTTCGAACTTGGCGCAGGAAGCCGGACTGGCGGCGCTGCAGGATCGGGAGCACGTGCAGGAAGGCCGGAGCATCGTTCGGGAAGAACGGCAGTGGATCAAGGAGGAATTGACCGGACTGGGCTTTGCCGGCGTCTGCGGCGAGGCAAACTACATTCTGTTCCGGGGACCAGAAGATCTGGACGAGCTGATGCGTGAGCAGGGATTATTGATCCGTAACTGCAGCAACTATGAGGGCTTGGGCGACGGATGGTTCCGCATCGCCGTCAGAACCCATGACGAGAATGTGCGGCTTATCGAAGCGCTGGAGCGCACAAGGGAGACAGGCAGATGAAGACGAGATGCATCATGATACAGGGCACCATGTCCGACGCAGGCAAGAGCGTTGTCTGCGCGGCGCTGTGCCGGATCTTCAAACAGGACGGCTACAAGGTCGCACCGTTCAAAAGCCAGAACATGGCGCTGAACAGCTACATCACAAGAGACGGTTTTGAGATGGGACGGGCGCAGGTCATGCAGGCCGAGGCGGCCGGCATCGAACCGGATGTGCGCATGAATCCGGTCCTGCTCAAGCCATCCAGCGATACAGGAAGCCAAGTCATCGTCCTGGGCGAGATCCGGGCGGAGATGTCCGCCATGGAATACCATAATTACAAAAAACAACTGCTGCCGGAAGTCCGGAAGGCCTTTGACGAGCTGGCGGCGGAGAACGATATCATCGTGATCGAGGGTGCGGGCAGTCCGGCGGAGATCAATCTGGCGGAAAACGACATCGTCAACATGGGACTGGCCGCATACCTGAATGCGCCGGTCCTGCTGGTCGGCGACATTGACCGTGGCGGCGTCTTCGCGCAGCTGTACGGAACGGCAGAACTCATGACCGAAGAAGACCGGGCCCGCATTGAGGGCATGATCATCAACAAATTCCGCGGGGATGTGAAGATCCTGGAACCGGGACTGGAGATGCTGGAGGAGAAGACGGGCATCCCAGTGCTCGGCGTGATCCCCATGCTCCACGTGGATCTGGATGACGAGGATTCGCTGTCCTCACGCCTGACGAAAACCGGCGGCCACAGTCCTATCGACATTGCGGTCATCCGGCTGCCGCGACTTTCCAATTTCACGGATTTCAATGCACTGGAGATGGAAGACCTGTCCGGCGTGCGCTACGTACGTGAGGTCAAAGAACTGGGCGACCCGGACCTGATCATCATCCCCGGCACGAAGAACACCATGGACGATCTTTTGTGGATGCGGCAGAACGGACTGGAGTCGTCGATCCTGAAGCACGCGGCTGCAGGCAAGCCTGTCCTGGGCGTGTGCGGCGGCTACCAGATGCTGGGCGAGCAGTTGTTCAATCCGGATCACTATGAAGGCAAGACGGAATACCTCAAGGGCATGGGACTGCTGCCGGTGGATACGGTGTTCACGGCGGACAAGTCCAGAACGAGAGTGCAGGGAACCGTCCAGGCACCCCAGTTCGCAGGCGTGCAGCTGGACGGATATGAAATACACATGGGCGTCAGCACGGTCAAGGGCGATCCTTTCTGCGAACTGACGGACGGCACAACGGACGGAAAGACAGACGGCTGCGTGAGAGGCGATGTGTTCGGCACGTATCTCCACGGGCTGTTCGACACAGGCGAGCTGACGGAGACGCTGATTCGGTGGCTGGCTCAGCGCAAAGGGATCGATCCTGGCGAGATGCAGATCATCCCCCATGAAGTATACGTCCAGCAGCAGTACGACATTCTGGCGGACGGCGTACGGAAGGTGCTGGATATCGACAAAATCTACGAGATTATGGATCGGTATGAGATCACGGACAGATAAAACAAGGCACAGGAGAAAATGTAATGAGTACTTATGAATACGTCCGTCCGGCGGACATCGAAAAAGAAAGCATGCGGATCATCGAGGCAGAGCTTGCGGAGCGCGGTATCGAGATCCCGCAGGAGAATCTGACGGTGGTGAAACGCGTTATCCATACGAGCGCGGACTTCGATTACGGGACGAATCTGAAATTTACGGAAGGCGCGGTCAAGCGGGCCGTCGAGGCTTTGCAGAAGGGCGGCTGCACGTTCATCACCGATACGAATATGGCGCTTTCAGGAATCAGCAAACCGTCTCTTCAGAAGCTGTCTTCGCAGGCCATCTGCTACATGGCCGATGCTGCGATCATGCAGCAGGCAAAGGAGGAAGGGACGACGCGTGCGTACGCATCCATGCGGAGAGGCGCTGCGGAGTATCCGAACGGGATCTTCGTTTCCGGCAACGCGCCCACGGCGCTGATCGCACTGT